>CAZUUP010000159.1:0-10490 GCA_964623105.1 uncultured Akkermansia sp. | reverse complement strand
CCCCCCCCCCCACCCCCCACGCCCGCGCCCACCCCCACCACACCCCCCTTTCGCGCGTCAACCCCCCGCCTCCCGACCCACCGTGCCCCGCTCCGCCCACTCCCTTCAACTCCGCCACCCCGCTTCCCACGTCCTCCACCTTCCCCTCCCGCAGCCACCAGCCAAGCCCCAGTACACACCCTAGCGCCACCGCAAACGTCACGAACCCCAGCCGCTGCTCCACAAACGCCCCCGCCTCCTGCCCAAACGCCTCCGCCGCCACCACCACCCCCAGCAACCGCACCACATTCCCGACCACCGCCAGCGGCACCGCCACCATCACCATCACCCCCCGCCGCCACGCCGACCGGAACGTCATGAACCCGTACACCACCGTCAGCGCCAGCAGCGAAATCAAACTCCGGATCCCGCTGCACGCCGGCGCCACATCATAATTGAACGATCGCGACGGACTGAAAATCTGCGAGCCATCCCGCACCACCGCGATCCCCAGCACCTCGTTGCTTATCCACGCCGTCGCCTGCGCCACCACCATCCGCAGCGGAAACGTGATTCCCTCCGCCAACGACCCCAGCGGAATGCAAAACACAAACAGCACAAACGGAAAGAAACTCGCCCGCAACCACGCCGGCCCCCATGCCAGCCCCATCAACCCATAGATACCCGCGAACAACCCCACCACCGAAATTCGCGGCTGCTGCAACACATACCCCGCCACATGCACCAGCACCGCCCCCGCCAGCATCACCAACCCCGGCCACCACACCCGCTTCGGCACCGCCAGCAACTCCTCCCGCCGCCACCAAAACAACCCCAGCACCACGAAGGGGATCAAATTTCCATGCCCGTCATCCGATCCCGGCGAGTTGTAAGCGTTATACAGCCACCCAAACAGCGACGCCGTGTCCACATACCCGAACGTCGAATTTCCCAAGAACTGAAACAACGCCACCCACGCCCCCAGCAAACCCAGAAACAAACTCCTCTCCGGCCACGCCTTCCAGCATCGCTTCAATTCATCCAGCCCCGCTCCGCCCGGACCCGCGATTGACGCTTCGTCCTTCATGCTTTCCACACCCGTCCCCGCAACCCATCGCACAACAAATACCAAAGAAACAACCCGTTATACTTCAGGTACCGCCCCGCCAGCCGCCGCGGCTCCGCACACAACCGAAACAACCACGTCAACCCCCGCCGCTGCATCCACCCCGGGGCATCCGCCTTCGTCCCCGCATTCACATCAAACGCAAAACCCACCGCCAGCAAAACCCCCCGCCGAATCGCCGGCCGGTTCCGCTCAATCCACTCCTGCTGCTTCGGCGTCCCCAGCCCCACCCAGATGCAATCCGGCGCCAGCTCATTGATCTCCCGCACAATTGCCGCCTCCTCCTCCCGCCCAAAATATCCATTCCGCACCCCCACAATCTTCAAAGCCGGATTCATCTCCAGAAACATCTGGTGCAACCGCCCCACACACTCCTCGCTCCCGCCCAGAAAATAATGCCTCAACCCCGGCGCCCCATGCAACAACGCGTGCCGCATGAACGTCGGCCCGTAAACCCGGTCCCGCAAGCCCGCCCCCTGCGCATTCAGACACCAGATCAACGGCATCCCGTCCGGAATGAAATAATCCACCGCCCCCGTCAGCCGCCGAAACTCCGGATCATGCCGTCGCATCGTCACGATATGCACGTTCGTAAAATCAATCACCCGCGCCCGCGACTCCCCGGCCAGACGCTCCAGTTCCCGTGTCGCCTCCGCATAGGTCGTCACCAGCAACGGCGTCCCCAACACATGCATGATCTTCATCAGTTCTTCCCGCTCGCCACAACCCGCCCCGGACCGTCGTCGCTCTCTCCGTCCCCGCTTTCCCTTCGCCTGACCGCCCACCAGGCCTTCCCTTTGCGCCATTTTGCGTTTCTTGCGGCAATTCCACTCCGAACCCGTTCTCAAATCCACCCCGCCCGGCTCCTGAACTGCCAGTCCGCCACCCGTAAAACCCCTCACCCCTCCCCCAAAGTCATCCGCCGCAAAATCCGCTCCAACGGCCACTCCATCCCCCACCCCGGATAATCCCGCCGGAACTTCGCCATGTCCGTGATGTAACAAACATGATCCCCCAGCCGCGCCTGCTCCTGATACCGCCACCCCACCCGCCGCCCCAACAAATCCCCCACCCGCTCCAGGCACTCCAAAATCGACGCACTGTTCCCCCGCCCGCCACCCAGATTGTAAACCTCCCCGCACCGCGGCCGCGCCGCAAACTCCAGAAACGCCCCGATCACATCCGCACTGTGAATCTGGTCCCGCACCTGCTTCCCCTTGTACCCGATCACCGTGTACTCCTCCCCCGCCCTCGCCACCTTCACCAGATACGAAAGAAACCCATGCAACTGCACCCCTGAATGATGCTCCCCCGTCAGACAGCCGCCCCGGAACACCCCCACCTTCATTCCGAAATACCGCCCATACTCCTGCGCCACCACATCCGCCGCCACCTTGCTCGCCCCAAACAAACTGTGCAACGTCCGGTCAATCCGGCAATCCTCCCGCACCCCGTCGTAGTCCTCCGCCCGCGCATAATCCCACCGCGTCGCCAGCTCCTTCACCGGCAGCTCATTCGGCGCATCCCCATAAACCTTGTTCGTGGACATGAAAATAAACACCGCCTCCGGACACGCCAGCCGCGTCGCCTCCAGCAGATTGATCGTCCCCCCCGCATTCACATCAAAATCCACCAGCGGCAGCTCCTTCGCCTTGTCATGCGAAGGCTGCGCCGCGCAATGAATGATCAGGTCAAACCGCTCCCGCTTGAACAACTCCCCCAAACCCGCCCGGTCCCGGATGTCCAGTTCGTGATGCGTAAACCGCTTCGTCACCCGCCGCAACCGCTCCAGATTCCACAGCGTATCCCCCGCCTCCCCGAAAAACATCCGCCGCAAATTATTGTCGATCCCGTGCACCCGATGCCCCCGCGCATCCAGCGCCGCGACCGCTTCCGAGCCGATCAACCCGCTCGACCCCGTTACCAAAACATTCATGCCCCGCACACTATGCGACCCGCCCCCGTCGGCAAAATGGAAAAACATTTCGCCCCGCGCCCACCCGCTGTTTCCGTCACAAACAAACGGAATGGCAAAGCTCCAAGTTCAAAGCTCAAAGCTCAAGGGAAACACCAAGGTCCAGGCACCAAAACGGTCGGGGTGGTCGAGACAAGTACGCCGGACGGCAAAAACCAGAGCTATCGCTCCGCCAAATCGCAAAGCCACTGCTCAAAGTGCGCGGTTTGGCTCTTGGTGCTTCCCTTGGGCTTTGAGCTTTGAACTTTGAACTTCCGACTTTCTCCTTCCCGCCGCTACCCTCCCCCCGTGATTCCCGGCATCGCCGACAACACCAACCCAGACTCCCTCGCCTCCCGCCTCCGCCGCCAGCGCATGCGGCACTTCCTCGCGCTGCTCGAACCCTTCCCCGCACCCGTACGCATCCTCGACGTCGGCGGCACCGCCGGCTTCTGGCTGCGCAACGCCCCCGCCCTTCCCAAACCCGTCCACCTCACCCTCCTAAACCTCGAAGCCGTCCCCACCGAAGGCCTCCCCAACACCATCGCCGTCGCCGGCGACGCCCGCGACCTCCGCCAGTTCGCCGACCGCAGCTTCGACCTCTGCTTCTCCAACTCCGTCATCGAACACGTCGGCACTTTCGCGGACCAGCAGGCCATGGCCCGCGAAGTCCAACGCGTCGCGCAGGCGTTCTTCATCCAAACCCCCAATCGCTGGTTTCCCCTCGAACCCCACTTCCTGTTTCCCTGCTGGCAATTCCTCCCCATCCCCCTCCGCGCCGCCCTCCACCGCCGCTTCCGCCTCGGCTGGATGCCCGCCCAACCCGACCCCGCACGCGCCCGCCGCGAAGTTCAAGAAATCCGCCTCCTCACCACCGCCGAAATGCGCCAACTCTTTCCCACCGCCGAAATCTGTCCCGAAAAAATCGGCCCCCTCACCAAATCCCTCATGGCCATCCGCTCGTAATCACATCCACGCAGCCGCAAACGCTGAGAAAGCCAGCGTCCGCAACGGCTCCACACAGTCGTCACTCAGCGAAAGAAAGGGGCCACCAAGCTGTTGTCCTCTCTGTGTTTATCGTGTCTCTGTGGTCCAGAGCATTCGGTTCGACTGCATGGTTACGGCTTGGCACTCCCCCCCATTCCCCCGCCTACTTCGGCCCCCCATTCCTCCGCACAAACCCCTCCACCCGCTCCCACACCTCCGCCTCCATCACCCCCAGCAGACAATGCGGCTCCGCAAACCGGCACGCATCAAAACACGGCTTGTGCGGACAAGCCTTCCCTTCGATCCATTCCGCCCCGGCCTGCACCGGCGCAAACAACTCCGGCAACTGCGGCCCAAAAACCGTGAACGTCGGCAGACCCAACGCCGCCGCCACGTGCCCGGGCCCCGAATCGTTCCCTACAAAAATTCCACACGCACGCAGCGCCGCCACCAGTTCCCCCACTCCGGTCGGAGCCTGCACCTCCCGCTCCCCGTGCCCGATCCACCAATCCCGCTGACCCGCATCACACAGCACCGCCACCTCCCACCCCGCCCCCCGCAACCGCCGCAAAATCCCCAGCCACCGCTCCAACGGCCACACCCGCACCGCCTGCGCTGCCCCCGAGTGCAGCGCAATCACACCCGCCTTCCCCGGGCGCCGCTCACGATCATTCCGCTCCGGCAATTCCAAACCCACCGCCCGCCCCACCGCCCGCCACGCATCATGCCGATGCATCCCTCCCTTCTCCATCACCAACGATTCCTCCAGCAACAACCCACTCCCCAACCGCCCAAATCCCACCCGCCTCCCCGCCCCCGCCAGCGCCAGCAACACATGATCCCGCGGATCACGCCGCGCTGAAACCCCCACCGCAAAACCCTCCGCTCGCAACTTCCCCACCACCCGCCCCAACTCGCCCCACGGCCACTCCCACAACCGATACTTCCCCCGAAACGCCGTCCACGGCGCCACCAACGGCACCACCCGCACCCCCGGCCACAACACGCCTTGCAACTCCCCCGCCACCGGCTTTGCCACCAGCGTCACCTCAAACTCCCGCGTCGCCGCCCGCAGAAAACCCGTCGCCAGGGCCAGATCGCCCAACCCCCACAATTCCAACGCCAGCAGCTTCGGTTTCACGCCGGTTTTCTCGCGATCAAATACGCCGACCATCCCTGCCAGTGAATCTGCGCCGTAAACCGCTGCCGGCTCGCCGGCAACCAGCGCAACACCGGATGCGCCGCCGCAAACAACCAGTTCCGCGACGTCCCCGCATCCTCCACCACCAACCCCTGCCGCCGCGCCAGCTGCGCCAATCCCCCCGTCGTCACCGGCCGCACATGCGTGAGATCATCAAAAAAATTCAGCGTGAACGTCCCTGCCGCCACCCCCGGCGGACTGTCCAAACCCATCGTCTTCGGATGCGGCGTCTCCACATAAATCCTCCCCCCCGCCCGCAACAACCGCGCCGCCTCCCCGAACAAATTCTCGCACCCCCGCAAATGCTCCACCAGATGCATGCACGTGATCGCATCCACCGACCCCGAACCCCACGGCAACCGCTCCCGCTCCAGATCACCCCGATGAAACTCACAACCCGCCGGATACCGCTCCGGCGCCCCCGCCAGATCCGTCGCCCGCAACCGCAAATCCGGCCGCAACTCCGCGATGTGACCCAGCGTCTCCCCGTCCGACGACCCCATGTCCAGCAACGTCCCACCCTGCGGCACGCGCGCGACAAAACCCGCCCGCGTGTCCAACCCCGGAAACCAGCGCAGATATTTCCAATTCATAAACCCAATCCCGCTAACGACCCAGCACCTCCCGATACACCGCCAGCGTCTCCGCCCCGCACTTCCGCCACGAAAACTTCGCCGCCTGCGCCCGCCCCCGCGCGATCAACTCGCCCCGCAACCCCTCATCCCCCGCCACCCGCCGCATCGCCGCCAGATACTCCCGCGCCTCCAACTCCGCGTACAACACCGCGTCCCCGCCCACCTCCGGCAGACTCGTCACCGCCGAACACACCACCGGACAATCCAACGTCATCGCCTCCAACACCGGCAACCCAAACCCCTCATACCGGCTCGGAAATACCAGCGCCCGCGCCCGCTCATACAAATAACGCAACACCTCGTCCGGCTGATGCCCCAGATAATGCCAGTTCGCCGGCGGCACACCCTCACCCGCCACCCCCGCCCACCGCGCCCCCACAATCACCAGATCCGGCAACTCGCGCCCCTCCGCCTCCGCCAACCGGTACACCTCACGCAACAACCCCAGGTTCTTCCCCGGCTCCAGCGACCCCACGAACAAAAAAAACTCCCCCGGCAACACCTCCACCGGCGCCCGCCCCACCCCCACCACCCCGCCCTCCGCAAAATCACTCCCCAGATACGTCACCTCCAGCTTCCCCGCCGCCAACCCCAGCAAGCCCATCGCCTCATCCGCCGTCGCCCGGCTGATGCACAACACCCGGTCCACCCCCGCCAGCAACTTCAACCGCCGCCGCACCGCCCGCAAATGCCACGGTCGATACCGCTCCGGATGCCGCAACACCGCCAGGTCATACAACGTCGCCACCTGCCGCATCCCCCGCGCTGGACGCGCCAGCACACCCGCCGTCGAATGTAGCAACTCCCACCGCCCCGCCCCCAATTTCCGCGGCGCAATCCACGGCGCCCACACCAGCTCCCGATATGCCGTCTTCATCGCCCGCCACGGCTGCTGAAACCCGAAATTCTCCACCCGCCACGCCAGTTCGCAAAATTCCGCCCCCACCCCCGCCTCCTCCCGCAACCCCCGCAACAACCCCCGCACATATCGCGCCGCCCCCGCCTGCGTCGTGTACAACGCGCTCGTCTCCACCGCCACGCGCATGCCCCCGCCGCCCTCGCGCTGTCCCGCCGCGCTCACACCGGCACCGCGCTCCCCGCCGGGATACGCACGGCCTCCCCCGCCGCCTCCGCCCGCCGCACCGGCTTCACCGCCCCTTCCCGCGCACCCCGGTTGATCGCAATGCTCAAACCCACCACACCCGTAAACACCATCAAATCCAGATCGAACTGCCCATAGAACACCGAGTAAAAGAAAAGCCGCCCCACAAAATACGTCAGCAAAAACGTGTTCAGCTTCTTCAATGCCGGATCGCCGTGCCGGTAATTCCGGACCAGCAAACGGAACGCTGCCACGCAAAACCACACGAACGCCAGAAACCCCGCCAACCCGAACGGAATGATCAACGTCAGAAAGCCATTGTGATAATTCCCGCTCACCAGCGTGTCCTCGTAGGCCGTCGCCATCCCCCGCCGCACCGCCTCCTGCGTCAGCCAGTAATCCGTTCCGCTATACCCGTAGCCCTTCCCCAGCAGCAGATACTGCGGCACCTCCGGAAACACCACCCGCCACATCTGCAACCGCCAGTCAAACGTCCCCAACGCATCATGCCGCGCCGTCGGATCCACGTTCAACGGCAGGAAACTCAAACTCCGCTGCACCGACAGCGGCAGCCGGTCCACGAACCCCACCACCCCCGCCGACAGCAAACCCAAAGCCAGCAGCATCACCACCAACAACCGGCTCCGGTGCAACCCTTCCAGGAAAAACTGCACCCAGAACAGGATGAACAACAAAATCACCGACGACCGGAATCCCCCGAACATCGCGCTCGCACCCACCGCCATGAACAACACCGGCCGCCACGGACGCGAAAAATCCATCACCCCGCCCACCCCGTGCCGCACCAGCGCATAACAAAACAACGCCTGCGCCGCCACCGCCACCCCCGTGTATCGCTGCAAGGTTGACTGCGTCGTCGCCTGGTGAAACGCCACGTCCGTCGGGAAGATGGCGTACAGAAAATAAAACTTCCGCCCCAGCGCAAACGCCACATCACTGAAAATTGCCGTCGTCCCCGCCAGAAAAAACATCCCCCCGTAAAACAACGCCTTCTCCCGCGGAATCACCCGCGCCGTCAGCGCGAAAAACCCCGCCACCGCCGCCAGCACCCCCAGATACCGCTTCCCACCCCACATCTCCGACCCCAGCGCCCGCCCCCCAAAACCACCTCGAAAGAACACCGTCACCAGCACCACCACCGTCAGCACGAGCAACGGCCACCCCACCGACCGCTCAAAATGCATCGTCGCTCCCCGGCTCAACGCCCGCGCCAGCACCGTCGCCCCCAGGCTCAAAAACGCCACCACGATCCACAACGCCGGCTGCCCCGGCAAAAACATGAAGATCAACGCCGCATTCCAGCTGAACACCAGCGCCACATGATGCCACCGCAGCAACACCGGCAGCAGCAACACCCCCGGAATCGCCGCCGTTAACGCCAGCGTCGGCAACGCCAGCGGCGACGCCACCAGATAACCCATCACCACCGCCACCAGCGCCACGGCCAGCATCACCAACGGTATGGCTGCACTTCCGTTCATTTCCGCTCAAAGGACTACACTTTCCGCCCAATCGCAATCATTTCATCCCCGCCCCCGCCACGATTTCCCGGTACGTCTCCACCGTCCTTCGCGCCACCGCCGCCGGCGCAAACCGCTCCGCCGCACGCCGTGCCCCCGCCTCCGCCCGCTCCCACCAACCCTCCGGCCCGGCCACAAATCCCCGCAAACACTCCGCCAGCGCACCCGCATCCTCACCAGCGAACAACGTCCCCAACCGCCCACCCTCCAGCAACGCCGGTATCCCCGCCGCAGCCGCCCCCACCACCACCCGTCCCCCCGCCATCCCCTGGCTCAAAGACAACGGCGCCGTCTCCTCCCGCGACGGTAACACCACCACGTTCGCCCACCCATAATGCCCGAACAACTCCTCCCGGCTCACCTTCCCCGTCACCCGCACCTCCGCCCCCAAACCCAACCGCGCAATCTCCCCGTTCAGCCTCGCCTCCATCCCCTCCAGCGGCAATCCGATGATCCGGCACTCAAACCTCACCCCCGCCGCCTTCAACCGCCCGCACGCCTCCACCAGCAACGCCTGATTCTTCCGTTGCGAAACCACCCCAACACAGATCATCCGCAAACCCTCCCGCCGCACCTCCGGCAATGCAAAAAACTCCGGGTCAATCGGATTCGAAATCGGCCAGATCCTCCCCGTCGTCCACCCTGCCAGATACTCCGTCACATACTCCGAGATCGAAATCACATGCGCCGCCCGCCGCGCCGCCCGCCGCTGCAGCTGCTCCCGGATATAGTTCGCCACATAATTCGGATGCAACCGCGCCAAACCCTTCGCCTCCCGCAACACCAGCCCATGAATCGTGATCACATGCGGCAAGCCCGCCCCCGTCGCCGCCAGCAGATACTCCGCCGTCGGCTGCCCATGCACAATGTCCGGCCCCAACTCCGCCACCACCCGCCGCAATCGCGCCACCTCCCGCGCATACAACGTCACCGTCTTCCCCCGCGGCACACACGGCAGATAATGATACCGCACGCTCCCCCGCTCCTCCCGCCGCTCCGCCCCCAGCCCATCCACCAACGCCACCACCTCCACCGTCAACCCCGCCATCCCCTCAAACTCCCGCAACAAAGTCTCCGACACCTTTGGCACCCCCGACACCGCCGGCTCCCCCGGCGGCGACATGAAACTCAGATAAGCCACCTTCATCGCCCCGCCTTTCGTGCCACCACAAACACACACGCCCCCGTCCCCTTCGCCGTCCGCCCCAGCGACACCTCCACCATCCGCGCCAACCCCGGCCGCAACCGCTCCCGCAACACCTTCCCCAGCCGCCGCTCCGCAAACTGAAACGCCGGCGACAACAACAACCGATACCGCGCCGTGAACCACTCCGGCTGATACTCCACCCACCGCTCCACCTCCAATCCCGCCGCCCGCAACCCCGCCTCCACCTCCGGCCCCGACGGCTCCTGCAAATGCCCAAACGCCCCCGTCCACCGCCGCGCATCCCGCTCCCCCGCCAGCCTCCGCAACTGCTCCGTGAACCGCCCCAGCGTCATCGTGAAAACCAACAACCCACCCCGCCGCAACACCCGCTCCACCTCCCCAAAACACGCCGCCAAATCCGGCAGATGCTCAAATACCGAATTCGACACCACCACTCCCATCCCCGCATCCCCCAGCGGCAAACGCCCCGCATCCCCCCGCACCACCCGCGCCCCCGCATCCAACTGCCGCGCCGCCCGCAACGACTCCCAATCATAATCCACCCCCACCGTCTCCCCCGGCCATCCGGCCAACCGCCCGAACATCCGGTCCCCACAACCCAGATCCACCAACGACCCCCGCACCAAATCCCCGTGCCGCCGAAACAACGTCACCTCCTGCGCCCGCCAGAACGAATGCGCCAGCGTCCCGAACTCCGGCCACGCCACCCCCTCCACCTCCGCCAACTCCACCCACCGCTCACCCTGCACCCCCCCCCCCCCCCCCCCCCCCCCCCCCCCCCCCCCCCCCCCCCCCCC
>CAZUUP010000158.1:0-10492 GCA_964623105.1 uncultured Akkermansia sp. | reverse complement strand
GTGGAGTGACTCCCGAATCGCGGCAACGCGGCCCTGTGGACAGGAGTCTTTCAACCTAGCTTCCGCAGTTGAAAACCATCCTGCCGAAGGCAAACCACTAACCGGCACTGACTTGCACTAATGAAACCAGGCCATCGCCGTTCACCCAGCAGGGGAACCTGTTCCGCGCCCGCAGATGAGTGCTGGTCAGTGTCAGTTAGTGGTTTTCTCCGTTGGCCCTGGTTTCAACTGCGGCCTTTAGGTTCAAACACGCGCGGGGGCCGGGGCTGGAGTTCGGGGGCAGGAGGCAGGATCATTCCGGGGCGGCGACTGCAAAATCGAAGACGCCGGTGAGGACGCGTCCGTCGCATTTGACCTGGACCCACAGGCGGTGACGGCCGGGACGGGGGAATTCGTACGGGAAGGAAACTTCGTGGGGGCGATTCGTGAAGGACAGATGAGGCGTCGAGTTGGTCGTGGGGGTTGGCTGGTTCAGCCGCCTGGCCTCGCGCCGGACGAAGGCTTCCTGGGCGGCCATGGAGATGGTGCCGGCCGGGTGTAGATGGGCGAAGACACCGCCGTCAGCGTGGCGAATCGCGGCGTGACCGGCCATGCCGATGTAGGGTTGCAGGGGCGCGGGGGAGCCGTTGGAGTGGGTGACGCTGAACCGCAGGGAGGTCTCGCGCCGGGAGAGGAGGGGAAGGTCCTTGTGCCAGTGCATCACGTAGCCGCCGGGAAGCAGGCAGGTGCTGGCGTTGGTGTCGCCGGGGGCGGGCACGGGATCGCCGAAATGCCAGGAATCGTCAGGATCGAAGCCATCGACAGCGCCGGCAGCGGAAGGAGAACGGCGGACGGGAACCCCGCAGAAGGGATCGGAGGCACCGGCGCGCCGGGGGAGATTGTTGACCGCGGCGGGCGGATCGGGGAGGTCGGCGGAAGCGACCAAGGTCTGGGTGAAACCGGTTTCATGGGTGAGGTCGGCGATGACGGTGTAGTTGCCGCCGGGAAGCGGGGGAAGGGGAGTTTCAAAGGTGGTTGAATTGCGCTGGAGCGGGTGGAGGTGGGCAAAAGTGTCGGGTTCCTCAGAGCGGATGAGGAAGAGGTGGACGAGTTTGCCGTGGTCAGGTTGGAGGGGTGTCCAGTGGCGCTGGGTGGTGCCGGTAAGTTCTACGCGGAGGCGAAGGATGGGGAGATTGTTGGTGAGGCGGACGTCCGCATGGACGGGGACGGGGCGATAGAGGCGGTTGTTCCGGTAATCACGATCCACGGCGTCCCACCAGGCCTTTCCGCCGAAGACGGCGGCGGTGAACAGGAGGGTCGCGCCGGCCATGGCGAGGCGCGAGCGGCGGCGAACTTCGGGGACAATCGGGTCGGCAGGAGCGAGGAGGGCTTCGCCCCAGGCCGCGCCCACGAGTTTGACGGCAGCGAGGAAAAGAAGGCTGGCGAGAGCGATAAGGAGGCCACCGTACCATGGGGGCATGGCGAGACGGGCGGTGGCGATCGAGTTGACGGGCACCATGACGTCGCCCGCGCCCGCGGCGCCGGTGACGTGGACGTTGACCGTGTAGGCACCGGAGGCCATGAGCCAAAGGGTGGCGTGGTAGAGGTTGGTTTCGCCGCGGACGAGGAGGGCGTCATCGGGCGGCGGAGAACCGCCTTTGCCGGCACGCCAGTGGACGGGAAGAACGGTGATGCGTTCGACGCCCGGAGCGAGGGCGCGGATGGAGATTTCCGCGAGGCCGGGCACGACTTGGGGCGGGCGGATGACGACGCGAACAGGATGGGGGCCGGCGTTGCCTTCGAAGATGACGTTGGGACTGCCGACGTGCGCGCGGGCGGAGATGGCGAACAGGAGCGGCAACAGCAGGAACGAAAGCAAGAAGCGACCAAGTGTCCGGGCGCGGGGGCCGCGGGGGCGATGGCCGGATGCGGCGGGGAGATTCATCGGCGGACCTTGAGCATCCAGTTGCCGAACCACAGACCGAGGCGGCAGGCGGCGGTGGCGATGAGGAAGGCGCATCCCAGGCCGAGCGGGGTGAGGGGATGGCGGTCGAGCTTCCAGAAGGAGTTCATCCAAGGCCCCGGATTCGAGGTGTAGGGCCAGTGGCGATGGCCGGCGAAAAACCAGTTGTCGGAAGCCGGGCTGAGCATGAACGAGGAGAAATTCCATTGTGCGGCAAGCAGGAGCACGAGAAAGCCGGCGCCGAGACCGGCGGCAAGGCGCCATTCGCGCCAGCGGAAACCGGGGCCATCTGCGTCGGGCGAGATGAGGGAAATTTTGGTTCGCTCGACCATCCAGTCGATGTAAAGGGCGGGCAGGAATAGCAGCAGGGGAAAGGGCGGTGGCACCATGCGAGTGACGGGATTGTAGATGGGCGCCAGCATCGGCTGCGCGGCGAAGAGGGGGAGAATCCAGATCATGAGCAAATAGACGGCGAGATACACGGCGGCGGCGAGAGTGGCGGCCCAGCGGATGGCGGCGGCGCGCGAAGCCATCACCAGCAGGGTGGGATAGTGCCAGCAGGCGATGAGATAGAAGGGGAGGGCGTGTTGCTCGTTCGGGAAACTGTATTCCATGACGAAGACGGAGTTCATGGTGGTCATGATGCCGACCATGAAGACAAAGAGGCGGGCGATGGCCGTGCGACGGGGTTCGGGCGCGCGGTTTTGCCAGGAAAGCACGAGCAGCAGCACGCCAAGGGCGACGCCGAACATGCCGATGGCGAGGAGCGAGTGGGGCGGGCTGAGAATCTGGACGTCGAGGCCGTAGGCGTTGTGCCACCAGTCGTCAAAGGGCGCGGAGGTCAGCATGGCGAAGCAGCCCCAGATGGAAATCCAGGCTCCAAGCGGAGCGCGGGCGCCCCACAGATTCACCGCGGCGGCGCGCTGTTCCGGCGTGCCAAAGAAAGTGGTTTGCAGGGCGAGCCAGCCGCAGGTGAGCCCGGGCACGAGGCCACCGAGGTAGATGACCATGTGGGCCGGGGTCCAGAAGGTGTCGCGGCCGATGCTCTCGTGCCATGAAATATCCCAGAGCACGCCGACGGGAATGCAAGTGGCACCGAAGGCGGCGATCAGGCAGGGCCACGGAACCGGGTGGCGGGCCGGAGTTGCGCCGGGAGTATTGGGAGAAGTGGCGGCAGGTTGAGAAATAAGCTTTTCGTTTGATGACCGGGAACCGCCGGCTGTTTCAGCGGAGACGCAGTCTGGTTACGGCGCGGGATAGAGCGTTTGCATGAATTATGTAGCGTTGCTGGCGACTGTCGCCCCTCACCCCGTCCCTCTCCCCATCGGATGGGGAGAGGGTGGCCGAAGGCCGGGTGAGGGGTGGGTTTGCGTTTTCATCGCAATGATATTGGTGGAATCGATCCAGTGGGTGGTCGGCGGTGCGCGTCACCCGGGCAATCGTCGCCAGATCGGGCGCCGGGGGTTCAGGTCAGCAGCTCCCGGATGACGTGTCCGTGGACATCAGTCAGGCGGCGTTCGATGCCGTTGTGATAGAAGCTGAGGCGTTCGTGATCGAGGCCAAGGACATGCAGGATGGTGGCGTGGAAGTCGTAAACGGTGGCGGTGTTTTCGACCGCCTTGTAGCCGAACTCGTCCGTGGCGCCATAGCTGAAGCCGCGTTTCACGCCGGCGCCGGCAAGCCAGGCGGTGAAGCCGTTGGGATTGTGATCACGGCCGCTGGCACCCTTCTGGAAGGTGGGCATGCGGCCAAATTCCGTACACCAGACCACCAGGGTGTCGGCAAGCAGGCCGCGCTGTTTGAGGTCGGCCAGCAGCGCGGCGGTGGGCTGGTCCATCACTTCGCCGTGTTTGAGGTACTGCGGCTGGAGGGACTTGTGGCCGTCCCAGTTGCTCACGCCTTCGCCGCCGGTCTGATAGGCGCCATTGAAAAGCTGGACGAAGCGCACGCCTTGCTCGATGAGGCGTCGCGCGAGGATGCAGTTGCGGGCGTAGGCGGCCTTGAGGTCCTTCACGGGATTTCCCGCCTGGTCGGCGCCGTACGATTGCAAAACGTGGGCGGGCTCGGACGAAATGTCCGCGACAGCGGGAACCGAGAGCTGCATGCGCGCGGCAAGTTCGTAGCTGGAAATGCGCGCGGCGAGTTCCGAATCGCCGGGAAAGCGTTTCAGATGGTGGCGGTTGAGGGTGCCGATGAAGTCGCGCGTGGCCCGGTCGGTGGCGGGTGGGGAACCGGCGGGGCGCGCGAGGTTGCGCAACGGCTGCGAGGCGTTGAAGTCGGTGCCCTGAAACGCGGCGGGGAGGAAGCCGGGCCCCCAGAAATTGCCCGCGGACTGCGGTGCGCCGCGGGGGTCGGGGATGGCGACGTAGGCGGGCAGGGTGTCGTTCTCGCTGCCGAGCGCGTAGGTGGTCCACGCGCCCATGCTGGGGAAACCGTCAAGCGTGAAGCCGGTGGCCATGAAGTTCTCCCCGGGACCGTGGGTGTTGGTCTTGCCCGTGAGCGAGTGGATAAAGCACATCTCGTCGGCGAGCGCGCCGAGGTGGGGGACGAGGTCGGACACCATCTTGCCGGACTGGCCGCGAGGGCGGAACTCCCATGGGCTTTGGTTCAAGTTTCCCTGCGCTCCCTGAAAGGTGACCAGACCCTCGGCGCCGGGCATGGGCTGGCCGTGGCGTTTGATCAACTCGGGCTTGTAATCAAAGGTGTCCACCTGGCTCACGGCGCCGGAGCAGAAGATCATGAGCACGCGCTTGGCACGGGCCGGGAAGTGGGTGGCGCGGGGCGCGTTGGGATTGGCGGGGTTGACCTGCGGGCGGATGGGGCCGGCGGCGGCGCGGGCGTCGCGCGCGAGGAGTTGGGCGAGGGCGATGCCGCCGAGACCGGTGGCGGTGTGGCGGAGGAATTCACGGCGATCGAGGAAGGGATGCATGGCGTGCGATCAAAAGACGAAGAGAAACTCGCTGGTGTTGAGCAGTGCCCGCGCGAAGGAAGGCAGACCATGTTCGTGGATCAAGGCGGCGGAAGCGCTGAGTTCGAAGGTGTCCGGAGGCCGGGCGTAAAACAGGCGAAACGCCAGGCCAGCCTGGGCTTCAGGGGCTTCGCCGGCCTCGGTGCGCAGACGGTTGGCGAGGAGATCGGCCTGCTGGATGATGAAGTTGCTGTTGAACAGGTTGAGGGCCTGGAGGGGTGTGTTGGAACGGCTGCGCCGGGGCATCACGGAGCCGCCGTCGGGGCAATCGAGCGACCCGAAGACGCTGTCGGTGGTCTGCCGGATGCGGAACTGGTAAACCATCCGGCGGAATTCGGCGGGCGTGAATTTCTCCTTGGCGAAATAGTGCATCACGTTTTCGACGACGACATCCATGAGGTAGAAACCCGGGCCGCCCATTTTCAAATCGAGTGCTCCCGAAACAGCCAGGATGCTGTCGCGGATGGCCTCAGCTTCGAGGCGGCGCGGCGGGAAGCGCCAGAGCAACTGGCCATCGGCATCCACTTTCGCAGCCTCGGCCCGGGGTAGGGAAGATTGCTGGAACGTCGCCGAAAGCAGAATGAGCCGATGGATATGCTTGATGGACCAGCCACCCTTCACGAATTCATCCGCGAGCCAGTCGAGCAGTTCGGGGTGTGTGGGACGGGTGCCGTTGGCGCCGAAGTCACTCGGGGTGTCCACGAGTCCGGTGCCGAAGGTGTATTGCCAGAGGCGGTTGACCAGCACGCGGGCGGTGAGCGGGTTGTCCGCGCTGGCAATCCAGTCGGCCAGGCGCACCCGGCGGTTCTGCTCGGGTTCATCCATGTTCAGGCCGAGTGTGCCCAGCACGGTCAGCGCATCCGGGGCGACGGCTTCGCGTTTCTGCATGGGCTCACCGCGATAGAGGCGGTGGGTGCGCTCGGGATTGCGGGCGAAGTTTCCGACCCAACCCTTGCTGGCCGAACTGGACAGTTTTGCCTTCAACTCAATGAGGGCGGCCTGTGCCTTGCGGGCGGCGGCGGAATCTGCCGGGGAAAGCCGGGCCAGCAGATCGCTGTCGGCCGGTTTTCCGCCGCCAGGCTGGCGGTCCGCCGAACTGGCAATGGTCTGCCATTGGTTGGGCTGGTCTGCGGCCTCGATCCGGTATTGAGTTGGCAGGCGGTCCTTGTATTTCCCCTCCCGATCCCGGCTCCAGACAATGCGCTGGATGCGGGTTCTGGCCGGGAAATCGATTTGCACCCAGCCGGTGTTGGAGGTCCCGGAGATCCAACTGCGTGCGTTGCCGAGCTTGCCATCATTTATGTGTTCGAGTTTGTGGATGGCGTGGCCGGGGAGCGTGCTGGAGGCGCTGGCCTTCGCGCCTTTGACCGCCAGGGCCACGTTCTGACCGGCGGTATCGTAAACCTCGAGTTCGTCCAGGCACGGCTGCCCGCCGCTCGCGGCGAGGATGGTGAACCGCACTGCGGTCGCTTCCGTGGGCGCGAAGTTTTCCTCGTTGAGTTCCGGATTCGGCGGCGGACGCAATTTTCGGGAAGGGTTCGAGGCAACGGCCGGTGGCGGGGTGGCTGCCGCCTTTTGGCGCAGTGCATCGAGCGTCTTTTGGTGTGCCGTCTCCTCGGCTTTCAGGGTGGCCAGTTCCTTGCCGGCGTCGGGGGCGATTTTTTCGCGCAGCTCGCGTTCGCCGTGGAGCACGCCGGCGAAGACCGCCTGCATCGCGTAGTAATCTTTCTGCAAGATGGGGTCGAACTTGTGGTTGTGACAGCGCGCGCAGCCGAGGGTGAGGCCGAGGAACGCGGTGCCGGTGGTGTTCACCATGTCCGCCAGTTCATCCTGGCGTTGCATCAGCGTAAGGTTGATATCCGGGCTTCTCACGATGTCATACGGTCCCGCGACCAGGAATCCGGTGGCGGAGTCCACACCCAGGGCATCGCCAGCAATTTGCTCCTTGATGAACCGGTCGTAGGGCTTGTCTGCGTTGAAGGAATCGATGAGGTAATCGCGGTAATGATAGGCGGACTTGCGCTCGCGGTTGGTCTCGAAGCCGTTCGAGTCGGCGTAGCGGACGACATCCATCCAATGCCGCGCCCAGCGCTCGCCGTAGCGCGGACTGGCCAGCACGCGATCCACGAGCCGCGCATACGCCCCGGGTTGAGAATCGTTTACAAAGGCGTCCACCTCTTGCGGCGTCGGCGGCATGCCGTGCATGACGAGATACACGCGGCGAATCAAAGTTGCGCGGTCCGCCGTGGGTGAAGGCGCCAGACCGGCGGCGCGCAGTTTCGCGAGCACCAGTGCGTCGATCTCGCCCTCGCGGGCGGGCAGGACGGGCCGCCTGACCGGCTGGAACGACCAGTGATCGGTCTTGAGGCGCAAGGAGGCGGCCGCGGCTTCTTCGCCCGGGATTTTTGCCCCGGCATCGATCCATGCGCGCAGGACAGTTATCTGTTCGGGCGTCAGCCGCCGGCCTTTGGGAGGCATGACCACCTTGGGGTTGTCCGAAGAGACCCGTTTGATGAGGTAACTGTTGGTGCTCGCGCCCTTGATGAGGAGCGGTTCGCCGGATTCACCGCCGCGCAAAATGCCGACGGAGGTGTCCAGCCGGAGTTTGTTTTTCTGGGCGTCCTCGCCATGACAGTCGAAACAGTGCGCCGCCAGAATGGGGCGCACCTGGGTGGTAAAGAAGGCTTCGTCACCCGGCGTCGCCGAGCGGCCGATGGTGCCGGCGGTGAGCACGAGCAGGGCGACGAATCGGTGAATCGACTGGCGTGTCATGGATCGGTTGATAATAGGACGCAGATGGCCGGGAGTTGCAAGCGTGGCAAGATTTGGATCAGGTCCGGCGGGGCGTAGGAATGTGTCCCGGCTTGGGAAACGGAGACGGGCGGTTTGCTGACGAGGGCGTGGAGCCCGGCGAATCGGGCGCGAAAACGCCGGGCGGGATGCGGCGACTCAGCGGGTGGCGGATTCCGCGACGTGCAGGCGGGTGAATGGGCCGTCGCTAACATTGAAGTAGATGCGTTTGCCATCGGCGCTGAAAGCGGGGTGGGGATGATTGCGACGCCAGGAGTTGGCGCCCTTGGACTGGTCGAAACTGAAGAGCAGGGCCGAGCGTTCGCCCTGCATGTCGCCGACGAGGATGCCCCATTCGCCGGGCTTGCCGCCGGCAGCGTCGCTGAGGCCGTCGGTGACCATGAGGCGGCCGTCGGGACTGACGGAGGGATGCGAACCGCGCAGGTAAGGGACATCTTTGAGCCGGGCATAGTTGGTGGCAGGTTGATCGGTGTCGAAGATGAGATTGCCCATTTCGAAGATGCGGCGGGAATCAGGGTGCCAGGCGGGATGGCCCCACTTGCCCCGGAACCATTTGAGCCGGGAGGAGGCGAGATCGAAGCAGACGGTGCCTTGGCGCTGACTGGCGCCCTTGGACATGAAATCGTCGCCGCCGTTGCCCGCGGCGAGCTTGAAGAAGACGCGTTGCAAATCGGGGCTGAGCACGGGGAAGAAGATGGAGGCGGGTTTGCCGGCGAATTCAGTTCTGAGCCATTCGCCGTGCTGGGCTTCAACGGCGGTCATTTTGAGCGCGACCCGGGTTTCGCCGGTGCGGGCGTCCCACGCATACAGGTCGCGGTACGGGCCGGGATTCCAGTGGCAGCCGTACATGAGGACGAGGTCGCTGTCGGGGCGGGCAAAGCCGATCTGGCGATCCTCGGCGATGATCTGCTTTGCCCGGGTGGCGAGATCGATGACGACGACGCGCCAGCGTTTGTTGACCACCTCGTGGTAGGCCACGCGAGTGCCGCCGGAGATCCATTGCTGGCAGGCGACGCGATGGGCGTCCTCGGTATGGACATTGTCCGCGAGGAGGATTTCGTGACCAGTCTGGCGGTTTAAGACACGGATTTCGCCGATGTGGCTGGCCGGGTGTTGGGAGGCGAAGAAGAGGACTTTCGTGCCGTCGGGGCTCTCGGGGTTGGCAAGGTAGTAACTATGGATGGAATGGCGGTTGGTAACCGCTGTAACGGGGGCGATGCGCACGCCGGTCCGCCACGGCGCGACCGGGTCGGCGGGCGCGGCTGTGAGCGAGAAAGCTGCAGCGAGGATCAGAATCAAGGCGGCGCGGTGCGGACCGTGTGGCATGCTGGATTGGTTTGGATGAACGCTGGGCGGCCGGAGTTGGCCCGAGTTTCGGTCGATGCGCAGTCGGTTAGTGAAAGCCGCCAAAAAACCCGGCGGTTAACAGACGATTGGCGATGGGAGATTCGAGCGGGGTGGCAGGTTAGTTTTTTGGACTGGTTGACGAGTCGGGGGCGGGGGTCGGGGCAGGGGCAGGAGCGGGCTTGTCGGTCTTGGGAGCGGCGACGCCGAAATCGGCGAAGGGGGCGCCTTCCTGAATCCAGTTGATGATCGCAACTATTTCCTCGGTGGTGAGGACTTCCTTGCCGGTGGGGGGCATGACGTCGTCGTGATCTTTCGGGAGGAGGATGACACGGGCGAGATTGCTCTGGAAGGCGTCGCCGGGCTTGATGGCGACTTTGCCGCTTTCGCCGCCTTTGAGGGCGATTTCGCCGATATCGAGCCGATAGCTGCCCTTCATCTTGTCGGGGCCGTGGCATTTGATGCATTTGGCTTCGAGGATGGGGCGGATTTTGGCGACGAAACCCTTTTTAGATTCTTCAACTGGGATCTCGACTTTGGGGGCGGAGGTGACTTCTTCCATGATGTCGATGGCCTTTTTGACGAAGGTGGGCGCACCTTTGAAAAGGTAATCGGAGCCGTGGGTCAGGTTGCCGCCTTCGTGACCGGCGATGACCAGGAGAACGAGGTCGCCGACGATGAGGGCGCGGTAGGTTTTGAGGACGGCAGCGCGGGATAGATCCCGGGCAAGATTGCGATGGAGGAGCCAGCCGATGATGGTGAGGGCGGTGACGGCGATGCCAGTCCAGCGGTGGATGTTGACGGTGGATTCGTCGTAGCCACCGTCTTGGGCGCGGAGGATGCCGAAGATGGCGGCGACGACGGCGCTGGCGGCGGCAAGGGCCATCACGAGGGAGATGACGTTGCGCAGTTCGGGGCTGGGGCGGCGGAGGGAGTAAACCTCGAGGATGACGGCGAGGGTGACGAAGCCGATGGGGTAGTGGAGGACGACGGAGTGGAAGGGGGCGAGGAACTTGCCGAGTTGGAATTGCGGGGCGGCTGGCGCGGCACCACTAGCGGACTCGGCGGCGAGGGCGGCTAGTTCGGGGAGAACGAGGCTCGTCAGCGCGAGGAGGAAGAAAGCGACCGTTCTATGATGGGTCATGGGGTATGGACGTTGGGGGGCCGGGGGGTGAATCGATATTTCCACGGTGATCGAGGAGTTTTTTGATTTGAGTCAGAAGGACCAGGTGCGGGCGACAGGGAAATCAGCCGGGGAAGGTTTGGGGTGTCGGGGCTTACTGATCTTTGCCAAAGGCTTCGGCTTTGGCGCGGGCTTGGGAGATTTCGGAGGCGGACAACTGGGGTTCGATGAGTTTGCGGATGGTGGGGGCGTTGGTGGCACCATTTTTCTCGGCGAGAAGGGCCCATTTGAGGGCTTCGACGAA
>CAZUUP010000157.1:0-10495 GCA_964623105.1 uncultured Akkermansia sp. | reverse complement strand
CCGGGGTCAGGAGTAGCTGTGCCAGGCGGAGCGGGAGTGGGTGCCGTAGGAGCGTTGGACGAGGCGGAGATTCTGGGTGGAGCGGTCGAGGTCGGCGCGCTGGGCTTCGGCGGCCTGACGTTTGGCGGCGAGGATTTCGGCGTTGCGCGTTTCGAGGAGGATGAGTTCCTGGACGACGGGGTGAAAGGGGTTGTCGGTGCTGTGGGCGTGGGCGGCGATAGGCCCGGAAGCGGGTTCCGAAGCAGGGGTGGCGGCGATGATTTGTTGTTGGAGAGCGAGTTTCTGGGAGTGGATTTCGGCGAGGCGTTCCCAGGCGTCGGCGTGGAGGGCGTCGGTTTCGCCTTCGGTGAGCCGCCGCCATTCCGTGTAGAGGGCGGCGAGTTTTTCGCGCGCGGTCATGGGAAGGCGGGAAACGGAGGTCAGGCGCTGGCTTCGGCGAAGGCGAGCTGGGCGTCGGCGGTGTCGCCGCCGGGATGGAAGGTGCGAAGCATTTCGGCCCAGGCGTCGCGGAGGATGGTGAGGCGGCGGATGGTGTCCTCGATACCGTCGAGGGTCTTGTGCTGGTTGCTCTCCTGGAGGCGCCAGTCCATGTAGTTGTAGAGGCGGCGCTGGTTGGCGGCGAAGGCACCGCCCTCGCGCATGTTGAGGGAGAGGTTGAGTTCGTTGATGATGTCCTGGGCGCGGATGATGTTGTTGCTGATGGTGAGGTTGAACTCGAGGGGATCTTCGGTGGCAAAACCTTGCTTGGCGTGTTCGAGGAAGCGGATGGCGCCCTCGAAGAGCATGAGCACGAGCTGTCCCGGGGGAGCGGTGCGGGCGGCGGTCTGGCGGTAGGATTGCCAGGGGTTGGCGCGGTTTTGCATAGGGTTTGGCGGGTGGACGGGAGCAGATTATTCCAAGTGACCCGCGATGAGGCTGCCGATTTTGCGGACCATTTCAGCCGGGGGATAGTCGCTTTGTTTGACGAGTTCCTTGGCGCGGGCGACCTGGTCGGCACGGCTGGCCGGGGATTGGGCGACGGCGTCCTGAAGGCGTTTGGTGTCGGGGAACGAAGCGGTGTCCTCGGCGCGCGGGGCGCTCTGGGCCGGGTTGGCCGACGGGGTGGAGTTGGTGCGGCCGACGGGGTTGAAGTGGTAGTTGGTATTGATTTGCATAACGTCTTTTGAAATTGGTGGCAGTTCCAACTTGTTGAGTCTAGCTAGATGTTTATCGGTCAGACGGGAGAAAAGTTAACGGGGTTTTGGCGGGATTTGTTCAGCGGACGGGGAGGCTGGCGAAGGTGGCATGGGCGGCGTAGCGGGCGAAACGACCGGGGGAGATGAGCATGGAACGGGAGTCGGCGAGGGAGGAGGAATCGGCGTGGTGTTGGCGGTAGTAGTGGCGGGCGGCGGTGGCGACGGTGGGATCGCCGGCGTCGAAAACTTCGTCGATGGCCCAGAGGATGCGGGCGTCGTGGAGGGAGACGAGTTTGAGGTTCCAGCCGACGGCGAGGGGGGGATAGGGGCGGTAGTGGGTGAGGCGGGAAAAGAGGACGGCTTCGGCGGCGGTTTCTTCGCGGAGGCGGCCGAGGGTTTCGGGGGCGATGGGGTTTTCGGCGGTCCATTCGGGGCGGCCGGTCCATTGTTGGAGTTGGGCGCGGGTGAGATGGATGAGTTCGAACTGTTTGGTTTTGCCGAGTTCGGCGGCGATGATGGGCTGGAGGGTGAGGCGGCCGGCGTCGGAGGTGGAGGCTTCGTCGGTGAGGGTGAGGGGGAGGACGAGGACGCGGCGGATTTGGGCGAGGCGGGGGACGGGTTCGTGGTGGAAGTTGGTGGGGCGGAAGCTGGGGCCGGTGATTTCGTCGTCGATAGGTTCGGCGCAGGGTGAGTGTTTGAGGATTCGTTGGCCGGTATGGAGGAGGGCGTGGCTGGATTGGGCGACGGTCTGGCGGGTGCGGGAGACCCAGGCTGGCGGGGGGGTGGCGCAGCCGGTGCCGAGGAGCCAGACGAGGGCGGTGAGCAGCAGGATGGCGGTGCTGCTGAGAGTGAGGTTCCAGCCGGCCGGGGGTTGGGCGGTGGCGGTGGAGCGGGGGTTCACGGCGGGAGTTTTGGGGTCAGGCCGCCTGGGTTTCGTCTATTCGGGCGAGGTAGTAGGCGAGTTGGGCGATCCAGGCGCCGAGGCGGTATTCGAGGGCGCTGGAGAGGCCGACGGGGTCGCGGTTGGCGAGGCGGTCTTCGATGAGTTTCTGGATGGCGTTGAGTTCGCGCCAGTGGCCGGGGAGGCGTTTGCCGAGGTCGCCGGTGGTTTCGCCGACGCCGAGGTCGCGGATGAAGCCGAGGCCAAGAATGGGGGCTTTGAAGTCAGGTGCGAGATCCCACCAGATGCGCTCGACGACGGGCCATTCGTTGATGAGGACGAGCCATTGGGCGGCTTCGACGCGGACCTGGAGGGCCTGGGTCTGGGCGCGGGCGACGCGGATCATCTGCCGGCCGAGTTCGCCGGCGCCGATGCTGCTGGCCTGGACGGTGGCGAAGTTGTCGGTGAAATCCTCGACGTCGGCGGTGCTGGCGGCGAAGCCATCGACGAAGAAGGCGAAGAGGACGCGTTCCTGGGCGGCGGCGAGGCGTTCGAGGTGGGCGCGGATGTCTTTGAGGGTGGGGATTTCGGTGGGGTGAAACTCGATGGGCTGGCCGTCGAGCGTGACCGTGGGCGGGGCGGTGCGGACGAGGCGTTGAACGAGTTTGTGCATGGCTAATGAATCGGAAGGTGGCCCTGGGATTTAAGCGGGAAAGTGGAAGAAAGTACGGGCGGGGGCGGGAGCCTCAGCCGAAGCGTTTCTGGAGGAACTGGAGTTGCTGGTTGATGCTGGACTGGGCGGTCTCCATGGCGATGAAGCTGGTGGTGAGGCGTTCTTTGTTGGCGAGGACGAGGCGTTCCATGTCGGTGACCTGGGTGTCGATGGCGGCGGACTGTTTGGTGAGGTTGGCCTGTTTGGTCTTGAGGAAGCCGTCGTCGCCGTTGACCTGGTCGAGGTAGGTGTTGAGGCGGGAGGCGAGGCCGGTGGTGGTGTTGGTGAAAAAGTCTTTGACGGCGGTGAGATTGGTGGCGAGGGCGCTGTCGAGCTTGGTGGAATCGGCGAGGGAGATGGTGTTGTCGGTGCCGTTGCTGGTGATGCCGAGGTCGTCGAGGAATTTGATGGTGCCGGCGGCCTCGCCCTGGGCGTTGACGCGGGAGCGGAGGGCGGCGGCGATGTTGAAGGCGTCGCTTTCGCCGGCGAGGGTGCCGGCGGTGACCTTGCCTTTGGCGTCGGTGGTGCTGGCGGTGTTGGAATCGATGAGGCTTTGGGCGCGGTTGTATTCGGCGATGAAGTCGGTGACGGCCTTTTTGATGGTTGAGGTGTCGGTGCCGACGGTGACCTTGGTGGTGGATTCCTTGAGGGCGGTGACGGAGAGGCCGGCGAGGCCGGAGGATTCCGAGGTGATGGTGTTGGAATGGCTGACGAGCTTGCCGCCGCCGTTGATGGTGTAGAAGAGGTCCTTGCCGCGTTCGAGGGAGCCGCCGGAGAGGCCGGTGGCGGCGAGGAAGTTGCCGGTGACGTCCTCGAGGGCGATGCCGAGGTCGCCGGTGGTTTTGTTGGTGAGGGAGAAGCGGTCGTTGATGGAGTCGTAGGTGGCGGTGACGCCGGCGGTGGAGTCGTTGATGCGTTTGAGGACGTCGGCGACGCTGTCGGTGGAGGCGTTGAAGCTGAGGGCGACGCCGTTGATTTTGAAGGAGCCGTTGCCGGCGCCGCCGTCGTTGATGGCGGTGGCGAGATTGGCGGAGGAGAGGGCGCCGGATTGTTTGACGACGCCGAGGTTGTTGCGGCTGGTGACGGAGCCGGTGTCGTTGTTGGAAAGCTGGGCGGAGGAAAGGAAGTTGCTGGTGTCGGTGGCGCTGCCGAGGACGATGGTGGAGGCGCTGGAGAGGGTGATTTTGTCGGTGGCGTTGTCGTAGGCGGCGGTGACGGCGCCGCCGGTGGCGGTACTGATGCGGTCAAAGACGTCCTGGAGGGAGTCGGAGGTGGCGAGGGAGATTTGCTGGTTGTTGACGGTGAAGGTGCCGGCGGTGACGGGGGTGGCGAAGGCGGCGTCGCTGAGGACGAGGCCGGAAACGTTGTTGCTGGAGTGGAGGCTGGCGCCAGCGTTGGCGGTGCCGCGCCGGGCGGCGGCGGTGGCGAGCTGGGTGAAATTGAAGTCGTAGGTGCCGAGGGCGGTGTCAGCGGTGGCGGTGGCGGTGGCGATGGTGGAGTCGCCGACCTGGGTCTGGCGGGCACCGAAGAGAGTGGGTTCCTTGAGGGTTTTGACGCGGCTGGAAAGGACGGAAAGCTGGGTCTGAATGCTGGAGTAGGCGTTGTTGCGCTGGAGGATTTTGTTCTGCTCGCCGCGGAGGCGCTGCTGGGGGGCGCGGGCAACCTGGGTGAGTTGGTCCACGACGGTTTTCCAGTCGAAGCCAGAGGCCAGGCCGGAGATGGAGAGGTCTGCCATACGCAAGGATCGGCAGGTTCAGGGGGTCACTTGAGGGGGAAAGTGACCGGGGGGCGGGAGAAAGTGGGTGTGGTCGCGTCGGCCGGCGGGGGGCGGCGGCAGGCTGCCGCCCCGCTGGTGGCGGGACCGTTACGACAACAGCCGGATCGCGGTTTGAGGCGTCGTATTGGCCTGGGCGAGCATGGCGGTGCCGGCCTGGACGAGGATGTTGTATTTGGCGAAGCGGGTGCTTTCTTCGGCGACATCCACATCCTTGATGCGGCTGTTGGCGGCCTGGAGGTTCTGGCTCAGGACGCTGAGTTGTTCGCTGGTCGCATTGAGGCGCGACATGTTGGCGCCGATGGTGGCGCGGTCGGTGGCCAGTTGGGTGATGGCGGATTTGACGGCGGTCAGGGCGCTGGCGGCCGCGGTGGTGGTGCTGATGGTGGCCGCCGTGGCGGAGGTGTAGCTGGCGGAGGAGAGGTCCGCGGCGCCCATGGTGAAGCTGCTGCCTTCGGAGTCCTGGGTGACAGCCTGGCCGGTACTGGCGAAGAGGCTGACACCATTGAAGTCCTTGGTGCCCGCGTTCGTGATATAGGCGGCGAGGTTGGTGAACTCCTTGTTGTACAGGGCGCGGTCCGAGTCGGACTTGGTGACGTCCTGGGACATGATGGACAGCTCGCTCATGCGGTCCAGGGCCTTGCCGACCTTTTGGAGGAAGCCGTCCTGCGTCTGGCTGAAGGACAGGGCGTTGCCGATGTTGCTGGTGGCCGCCGAGGTGCGATTGATTTGCGCATCCAGACGGTTGGAGACGGCGAGACCGGCGGCGTCGTCGTCGGGGGTGATTATCTTCGAGCCGGAAGACAGGCGGGCCAGCGATTTCGCCAGCATTTGTGAAGACCCTGCCAGCAGTCTGCTACTGCTTAGGGCAGAGACGTTGGTATTTATGACCATACTTGACTCCTTCCATGAGTCGCCCCGGTGAAGGGGCTGGGATTAAACGGCATCCCTGCCGCTGGCGGAATTTGGGTGAAGGATTCCGTCACTGCCTCCTGGGACGATCTGGGCCGGCCCGACCCGGTCTATGCGACCAGAGGGGGAGATCGGCGGAAGGGGGGAAGAGCTTTAGCGGGAATTTTGCAATTCCGATGACGCGGACGGGGGAGGGTGAAGGAAGCCGGGCGCGGGGTCATCGCCGCGCCCGGCTGTAGAGTCGGCGGGGCCGAGGGCCTAGCCGAGGAGCCGGAGGGCGCCTTGCGGGGTCTGGTTGGCCTGAGCCAGCATGGCGGTGCCAGATTGGACGAGAATGTTGTATTTGGCGAACTTGGTGCTTTCGTCGGCGACATCGACATCCTTGATGCGGCTGTTGGCGGCGGAAAGGTTGTCGTTGAGGACGCCGAGTTGCTCGCTGGTGGCGTTGAGGCGCGACATGTTGGCGCCGATGGTGGCGCGGTCGGTGGCCAGTTGGGTGATGGCGGTCTTGACGGCGGTGAGCGCCGAGGCGGCTGCGGTGGTAGTGGAGATGGTGGCGGCGGTGGCTCCGGTGTAGCTGGCGGTGCCGAGATCCAGACCGGTCATGCTGAAGGTGCCGCCTTCGGAGTCGATGTTGACGGCGAGAGCGTTGGATGTGAAGAGGCTAACGCCGTTGAAGTCCTTGGTGGCGGAGTTGGTGATGAAGCTGGCGAGGTTGGTGAACTCCTTGTTGTAGAGCGCGCGATCGGCGTCGGACTTCGTAATGTCCTGGGACATGATCGAGAGTTCGCTCATGCGGTCGAGGGCCTTGCCGACCTTTTGGAGGAAGCCGTCCTGCGTCTGGCTGAAGGAGAGGGCGTTGCCGACGTTGTTTTTGGCGGCGCCGTTGCGGTTCATCTGGGCGGTGAGCCGGTCCGAGACGGCGGTTCCGGCGGCGTCATCGTCAGGGGAGACGATTTTGGAGCCGGAGGAGAGCCGGGCGAGGGACTTGGCCAGGCTGGCGGAGGAACTACTGAGGAGTCGGGCGCTGCTTTGCGCCTGAACGTTGGTGTTGATGACCATAGGTTTTGTTTATGTTGTTCTTTTCTGCTGCCGTCCGTGGTGCCCAGCGATGGGCCTGACCTGCGCAGCGTCCCTGCCACGAACGGATGACAACACAAGGGGCATCCGTTTTTCCCCTGCCGGCGTTGGTTGGCTGCCGGCGGCCGCTGATACTGATGTCGGGGTATCGGCAGGGTGGCGGCGGGGCTTAACGGGAAAAATGTGAATAACCTTGCCGGGAAAAAAAGGGGCCGGACGGCGTTCCTGCGCCGTCCGGCCGTGTGCAATCCGAGTGGTGCGGGCTTAACCGATGAGCCGGAGCGCCGACTGCGGAGTGGAGTTTGCCTGAGCCAACATCGCGGTGCCTGCCTGTACCAGGATGTTATACTTGGCAAATTTGGTGCTTTCCTCCGCCACGTCGATGTCCTTGATGCGGCTGTTGGCGGCCTGGAGGTTGTCGTTGAGGACGCCCAGTTGCTCGCTGGTGCTGTTGAGGCGGGCGGTGTTGGCGCCGATGGTGGCGCGATCGGTCGCGAGCTGGGTGATGGCGCTCTTGACGTTGGTCAGCGCGGTGGCGGCCGTGGAGGTCGTCGAGATCGTCGAACTGGTGGCGGTCGTGTAGGTCGTGGCGCTGAGATCCACCCCTGCCATGCTGAAGCTGTTGCCCTCGGAGTCGATGTTGACGGCCAGAGCATTGCTGGTGAAGAGGCTCACGCCGTTGAAGTCCTTGGTCGCCGAGTTGGTGACGAAGGCCGCGAGGTTGGTGAATTCCTTGTTGTACAAGGCCCGGTCGGAATCGGACTTGGTGACGTCCTGGGCCATGATGGACAGTTCGCTCATCCGGTCGAAGGCCTTGCCGACCTTCTGGAGGAAACCGTCCTGCGTCTGGGCGAACGAGATGGCGTTGCCCACGTTGCTCTTGGCCGCGGAGTTGCGG
Organism: uncultured Akkermansia sp.; assembly: GCA_964623105.1. Classification (GTDB taxonomy): domain Bacteria; phylum Verrucomicrobiota; class Verrucomicrobiia; order Limisphaerales; family BJHT01; genus BJHT01. Next base: position 3,064 of record CAZUUP010000157.1, on the reverse strand, counting down.
TTGATCTGTGCGTCCAGGCGCGAAGAAACGGCCGTACCGCCGACGTCATCATCGGGGCGGACGAGCTTGGAGCCGGACGAGAGGCGGGCGAGGGATTTCGCCAGCATGCCGGAGGATTCGGTGAGAAGACGACTGCTGCTGAGGGCCTGAACGTTTGTATTGATTACCATAACTGACTCCTTCCATGAGTCACCCCGTGAGGGGTATTTGACATCGCGGCTTCCTTGCCGTGAACGGAGTTTTTTCAGAGGTTTCCGCCTTGGTCCTCGCCGGCTCTTTCAGGCTGCCAGCCGCCTGTGTCTAAGCGACAGGAGAGGTATCGGAAGGGGCGGGCAGGACTTTAGGGCGAATTGGGAAGGAGTTGCGGAGTGTGGTCGATGCGCGCTGGTTTTTGTGCGGGTCGCGGCGTCGGCAGCGAACGGTTGGGAAGTGATGGATTGCGGTGGTCGCGGGCCAGGACCCACGGTTGCTGGTCAAGCGGAACTGCAACGGGATGAGCGCGACGGGGGAGTGCGGTGATTGGCCGCCGTTTGCTCGGGGCAATGGGAGGACGTCAAACTGCGGGAGGCGGGCAAGCGCAGAAGGGGGCGTTTACGGCTCGCGCCAGAGTCGGCACGCCTGCGGGGTCGGAGCGGCCCGGAAGTTCGACGGCGACAAGTCGCCTGCGCGAAAGCGGTGACGAGTCAGCGCACTCCAAAGGGATTGCTGGACGACGAGACGGAAACGGTGTTTCGCGATGTGTACAGGGAGTACAGAGCGTCGGGGGGCGGGTTGCGGGCGCGACGGCTGGGGCGGGGATTATTTGGCGGGCGGGGCTTCGCAGCGGAAGCGTGGCCAGGAGGGGGCGTCTTCGTGGAAGAAGCCGCCTTTGACGTAAGGGCTGGCGCGGTGGTAGCGGTCCTTGAGATCGCCGTCCTGGGAAACGGCGAGGGCCCAGAATTCGAAACCGTTCATTTTCCAGGGGCCGGGTTCGCGGAAGGGTTGTTTGGGGTTGTCGGGATTGGGTTTGGTGAGGGTGGTCATGCGGTCGCGGGGGACGCCGAGGCCAAGCCAGGGGACGCGGATTTCGGCGGTGTAGCCGGTGTCGGTGTCGGATTCGTCGTTGATGGTGGAGGGTTTGCCGTCGGTCTTGGGCTTGAGGACGACGGCGGTGGCGAGGGTGTAGGGGTCTTCGTCGCGGATGAATTCCTGGGGGAGGAACATGACGCCGTAGAAGGTCATGGTGGAGCGGTGGACGGGCCAGGCGGGGTCAGTATTGACGCACCAGACGTCGTTGAACTGGTTGTTGGCGTTGTGGTGGAGTTCCCAGAAGAAGCGCATGTCGCCCATGCTGAGGAAGAATTCGGCGACATCGACTTTCACGTCTTGTTTGTAGATTTCGAGGCTTTGGCGGCGGTTATTTGGGGGGCCCTGTTTTTCGTCTTTGCCGAGGGCGACGAGATTGCGGTCGAAGGTTTCGTAGGCGATGTAGAGGTAGTGGTCGTCCCAAGTGTATTTGACGGTCATGGGCGGGCTTTCGGCGCGGCGGGGGGGCTTGGCGGAATGAACGTGATCGACGGGGTAGGTTTTGGCGGTCTGCCAGCAGGGGTCGTCGAGTTTGCCGTCGATGACGGGAGCGGTGAGGGCTTTGGGAAGGGGTTCGGCGGGGAGGAACGCGGGGGCGTTGGTGGCGGCGGGCGGCGCAGTGGTGGCGGCGCGGGCGGCGGTTGCGGGGAGGAGCAGGGTGGCGGCAAGGAGCAGGAGGGGGAGGTGGGGTAATTTCATGGCAGGAGTGGTTGGGTGTGTTGGTGGAGTCGGTTTCAGAAGAAGACGCGTTGGATGGTCCAGACAAGGCCGGTGCCGGCGATGACCACGGAGGCGGGGGCGCTGACGCGTTGAAAATACCAGGGGCGTTGCTGGCACCAGGCGGTGGCGGCGAAGGCACCGAGGACGACGGCGATCTGGCCGATTTCGACGCCAAGGTTGAAGGCGAGCAGGGCGGAGAGGCGGTGGCCTTCGGGGAGGCCGGCTTCGTGGATGAGGCTGGCGAAGCCGAGGCCGTGAAAGAGGCCGAAGCCAAAGACGGCGGCCCAGCGCCAGGGTTTGACCTCGCGGGCGATGAGGTTTTCGATGGCGACGATGGTGATGGAGAGGGCGATGATGGGTTCGACGATGGCCGGGGAAAGTTTGACGATGCCGAAGACGGACAGCGCGAGTGTGATCGAGTGGGCGATGGTGAAGGCGGTGACTTGCAGCAGGAGGGGCTTGAAGTTGGGGCTGAGAAAGAAAAGCCCAAGGACAAAGAGGATGTGGTCGAGGCCGGAGGGGATGATGTGGGTGATGCCGGCGGAGAGGAAGCGGAGGAAGTTGGCGGGGATGCCCATCCAGGTTTCGCGGGTGGGGGCGCTTGCGGTGGCGTGATTGGGGGCGGCGGCGGTTTCGGGGTTGGTGGGCAGGTTGATACGGGCGGTCTGGCCGCGGCTGAGGAGGAATTGTCGCGCGTCCCCACCTTCGGGGCGGTAAAAGTGCAGGGCGAAAGTGGCGTCGAAGGTTCCGATATCGTAGAGGCGGAAGCTGAGTTCGAGGGTGCGCGCGCCGGAGGGGAGGGGAGACGAGAGGGTGAGGGGGACGGGTGCGGGTTGGAGCAGGCCGGCGGCGTCCTTGGTGGTGAGTTCGATGCGTTCGGGCGGCCAGTCGGCGGAGGTTTCGGCCTTGGCGGGCTGGCCGTCGATCAGGATTTTGGCACCGGCGATGACGTGGTCGGCGATGGTGTGGGTGTGTTCGCAGAATTCCTCGGGAGTGCGGAAGCGGAGCTTGTCGGGGCCTTCGTTGAGGACGACCTGAAGGAGGTCGGGTTGGTTGAGTTCGAAGGTGAGTTCGAGGCGGTTGGTGACAATGGCCGCGTGAATGCGGGTGAGGGAACTGGTGTGGGCCCGGGCGGCGGCGGGCGCGACCAGCAGCGCCAGGAGCAGGCCAAAAGTCCGGAGGATGGCACCCTTGTGCTTGACTCCCGGCCCATTTGAAATTGCAATCGCCATTCGCAGTAACACGACGAATAAACGAACAATAGTTGAAAACAATCGTT
>CAZUUP010000156.1:0-10515 GCA_964623105.1 uncultured Akkermansia sp. | reverse complement strand
TACCGGCTGCAAGCCGTGTTCGCGGCGCTGGACCGCGCGGACAAAAAGTATTTCGCCACCGCGCAACTGACCAGCCGCTTCGCCGCGCTGGAGCAAGAGCAACGCGCGCTCACCGCCCGCCGCACCGTGTTGGAAGCGAAACTCAAAGCCGCCGCCGGCAAGGAACTGGCAGCGCTCGACCGGGAAATCGACGCTGCAAGCAAACCCAAGGCCGCCCTGCGCCCGGAATACGGCTACCACAGCGCCATCTCGCCAACACAGGACGCCACGAAGTGGGTGCAGGTGGACCTCGGCCGCAGCGTGGCGATTGACCGCGTGGTGCTGCGGCCCTGCTACGACGACTTCAACAAGATTGGTGCCGGCTTCGGCTTCCCGGTCCGTTTCAAAGTGGAGATCAGCGACGACGCGCAGTTCCAGTCAGGCGCCTTGGCCATTGCCAGCAAAACCGCCGCCGACTTCGCCAACCCGGGCACCGAGCCACAGACATTCCCGGGCACCGCCGTCCCGGCTCGTTTCGTCCGCCTCACCGCCACCAAGCTCGCACCACGGCAGAATGATTTCATCCTCGCGCTTGCCGAGGTACAGGTTTTCGACCACCGCGGTTCCAATATCGCGCTCAACGCCTCCGTCACCGCGCTCGACTCCATCGAAGCCCCGGCGCGCTGGCGAAAGAGCAACCTTACCGACGGCATCGCGCCGCCAACGGACAATTCAGCCGCCCTCGCCGGATTGCGGACGCGGCGCGAGGCACTGCTGGCCAAGGCCACGGATGAACCGACGCGAACCGAGCTGGGCTCGCTGACGAAGGCTCTGGACCGCTTCGCCGCCGAGCTGAAAGCCTTCCCGAAACCCGATGTGATCTACGCCGGCACCGTGCATCATGGCAGCGGCTCGTTTGCCGGCACGGGGGCCGAAGGGGGCAAACCGCGCGTCGTCAGAGTTCTTCATCGCGGCGATGTAAAGCAACCCAGGGAGGAGGTTCAGCCAGGCGCGCCCGGCTATCTGGCAGGCCTGCCCGGCGAATTCGCGCTGCCCGCTAATCACAGCGAAAGCGAGCGCCGCGCGGCCCTGGCCAGGTGGCTTGCCTCGCCGGACAACCCGCTCACCTGGCGCAGCATCGTGAACCGCGTCTGCCAACACCACTTTGGGCGGGGTTTGGTGGAAACCCCGAACGACTTCGGCCGCATGGGCGCACTGCCGACCCATCCGGAGTTGCTCGACTGGCTGGCGGCGGAATTCCGCGATGGAGGTGGATCGCTGAAGAAGCTGCACAAACTCATCGTGACCAGCGCAACGTATCGCCAACGCAGCTCGACTTTCCAAAGTCGAGTCCCGGGGCCGTCCGCCGATCTCGACATTGGAATGTCAAGCTACCAGGCCGACTCGGAAAACCGCCTCCTCTGGCGGCAGAACCGTCGGAAACTCGATGCCGAGTCCCTCCGCGACGCCACGCTCTTCGTCGCCGGCAAGCTGGATCCGAAGCTTGGCGGTCCGGCCTTCCAGGACTTCATAGTCGTGAAACCCGAACACTCGCCGCACTACGAGTACCATCTGCACGACCCGGACGATCCCAAATCCCACCGGCGCTCGATCTATCGCTTCCTCGTGCGCTCGCAGACGCAACCGTTCATGACCACGCTCGACTGCGCGGACCCCTCGATGCAGGTCGGCAGGCGCAACGAGAGCGTCTCCGCGCTGCAAGCCCTGGCACTCCTGAACAATGGTTTGATGGTCAGCATGTCAAAACACTTTGCGACCCGGATTGACTCGGCCGGTGGCGACCTGCACGCCCGTGTGGAACGAGCCTTTCGCGAAGCCCTCACCCGTCCTCCCACACCCGAGGAAACCGCCAGCCTCGTCGCCTATGCCCGGCAGCACGGCCTCGCCAATGCCTGCCGTGTGCTTTTCAACGTCAATGAGTTTGCCTTCGTAGATTGATTACATGCCGCTACCACCTCGGGCCGTTCCAGGTCAAAGCGCCACCGCCACCCAGCCACCTCGCTTCTCCCCAATATGAAAAAACCGGGCATCCCCATCCTCGCGTTCCTGTTAACCACAGCGGCAATCCAGGCGCTTCCCGCCGCCGAGCCCGCGGATTTCCCGCTCGCATCTGCTCAGGAATGCCGGCCGCGCGCCGGACTTCCCAATTTCTTTGCCAAGGCCACCACTGCCGGCGCCGAGGTGAAGATCGCCTACCTGGGCGGCTCCATTACCGCACAACCCGGCTGGCGCCCCAAATCGCTGACCCACATCCAGAAGAGTTTCCCCTCCGCCCGCTTCTCCGAGATCAATGCCGCCATCGGCGGCACCGGTTCGGACCTCGGGGTTTTCCGGCTCAAGCAGGATGTTCTCGATCACCAACCCGACCTGCTGTTCGTCGAATTCGCCGTGAACGACAGTTGGGCTGCGCCCGAGCAGATTTTCCGCTGCATGGAGGGCATCGTCCGGCAGACCTGGCGCACGCTACCGAAGTGCGACATAGCCTTTGTGTACACGATCACCGAAGCCATCGTCGCGCCGATGTTTGAAGGCAAATTTCACCGCGCCGCCAGCGCCATGGAGAAAATCGCCGATCATTACGGCATCCCCAGCATTCACCTGACCATGGAAGTCGCCCGCCTCGCCAAGGAAGGAAAACTGCTGTGGAAATCCCCCCTCCCCAAGACCGCGGAGGAGAAGGCCCAGGCCGGCGACAAATTCGTCTTTGCCCCGGACGGAGTGCATCCCCATCCCGAAACCGGCCACGAATTGTACGCGCAGGCCATCGCCCGCTCGCTGCCAATTGTCCGCGAGGCAGCCAAAAGCCCCGCCGCCCATCCCCTTCCCGCGCCGTTCATTGCCACCAATTATGAACACGCCAAACTCCTCCCGATCTCCGCCGCCACGCTTTCAAAGGGATTCGCCCTGCTGGATTCCAAGTCCGATGATTTCGGCAAACGCTGGGCCAATCGCATGATCTCCCTCCACCGCGGCGTGCAGGCGGGAGAAACCATCACCTTCAAATTCAAGGGCACCCGCTGCGCGATTTACGACATCATCGGTCCCGACTGCGGCCAGGTGATCGTCACGGTGGACGACCAACCCGCCCGGGTGGTGCCGCGCTTTGACTCCTTCTGCACCTACCACCGCCTCGCCACGCTGGGGTTGGGCAGCGAACTCGAGGACAAGGTCCACACCGTCAAACTCGAAATCCATCCCGAGGCGCCGGACAAGGCCAAAATCCTCGCCACCCGCAACAACAAGATCGACAAACCGGGGCGCTACCAAGGCATCAACTTCTACCCGGGTGCCATCCTCCTCGTCGGCGACCTGGTGCCGTGACCAACTCCCCGCTCCGCCCGCGCCACCGTCCACCCCGCTTCGACTACTCCTGATAAATCGGGAGGAAGTGATACTTCACCGACAGGCTGAGAATCGCGAGCGCCGTGGAATAGACCTTGCCCGCCCCACGCTCCTGGCCGTCACGCCCCTGCCACGAGCCATCGCGGTCCTGCTCGTTCAACAGCAGTTTCTCGGTCACCTGCCGGGCAATCGCCGCATATTCACCGCCGCGCTTCTGCATGCCCTGGGAGTAGTAGTACGTCCCATAGTAGAAATACCGCTCGTCCACCGTCACCAACTGCTCCCGCAACCATTCCGCCGATCCGGTCACCTCGGGCGAATCGTAATCCCCGCACACTTGCAGGGCGAGTAATCCGGCCGCAGCGGTCGAGTAGGAGGGATACTGCCCCGGTTCGTAAGAGCACGCGCTGCGCAGATTCGTGGGCTTGCCCGCCCGATCACGCGGCGAAAAATAACTTCGCTTGAGGTAGGCCATCGCCAACTCAATCGCCTCCTTCGGAACCGGCAACCCCGCGTTCTTCGCCGAGCGCAACGCCATCAACTGCCAGACGCTGATGGACAGGTCGGAATCCGGGGAATCCGGCGTGTAACGCCAGCCGCCCTCGTACCGGCGGTCATACTTTTTGACCCGCTGCGATCGCAGGATCAAATCCACCGCCTTCTGGCAGCGATCGCGCAACTGCCCGTCCTGCGCCTTGTCCACCCCCATCCCAAGCATCTCCGTCAGCGCCAGCGTGGTGATTCCGTGACCATACATTCGCGATCCATCCGCCGCCCCCAGATACCCGGAAATATCCCGCCCCGCCGGATCGCGCCGCACCAGGAAATCAATCGCCCGGCGCATGCAGGATCCTTCCTTGGTCTTGTCCGTCGGCTGATGGCCCACCGCCGCCAGGGACATCAACCCCAGCGCGGTCATGGGATTGCTGTAATCATGCCGCTGATCCCGGTCGATGATGGCCCCGCTGGGCGCCTGCTGCGAAACCAGAAAACTAACCCCGCGCCCAACCGCCACGTCCACCCGGTCCCCCCGCGGAAAACGCGGTGCCTCCAAGTCCGCCGCCCCGAGTGATCCGGCCAGCCACCCGCCCAGAATCAGAAGCCACCATCTCATCGCTTCTTTTCCCGCGCCTTTTCCGCGATCACCCGGAAATACGCATCGACCTGATTGCGATACTCGGCCGCCACCGCCTCCCGCTGCGCCTCGATCAAACCCTGCGCCACCTTCGGCGGCAGCTTGGCCCAATTCACGTCCCGCATCCCGGGCAATTGCGGCAGCGCGGCCGGATCAAACTTGCCCTCGGCTTCGAGCGAACCCGAGCCGTCCCCGCGGCCCGTCGGCGTCGGATTGGTTTCGCCCGGCAACTGCCCCCCGGCGCGCGCCGCGCGCATGGCCGCCATCTGCTCCTGCGCGGCGGCGGCGAGCGCTTCGCCCACCGGATCGCCACCCGGTTTGCCCGCGCCCATTTCGCCGCCACTCTTGCCCGGTTGCGCCCCCGGATCGGCCATCTTGCCCTCGCCCTCGCCGCCCGGTTTGCCAGGTTGCCCGCCCGGCTCCTTGCCCTCGCCGGGGGTGCCCTGCCCTTTGTCGGCTCCCAGCATTCCCGCGCCATTCATCGCCGCATCCAGCCGGTCCAGCGCCCGCGCCATCCATTTGGACTGCTCGGGCGAAGGCTGGGCGGTCATGCCTTCGTTCGCGCCCTTCGGCACCGCCGGTTGGGCCAGTGCGGCTGCCAGTTCGCTCATCTGCTTTTCCAAAGCCGCCGCCGTCTCCTGCACCGCTGTCTGCGCCGCCGCCGGACTCGCGCCCGGCGCAAGCGCGCTCTGGGCCGCGGGAATCTGCTGGGTGGCCACGTCCTTGGCCGCTTCCCCAACCTTTTGCAACGCCTCCGCCTGGGCCGTGCCGAGCCGGTTCTCGTGCCGCGCCGCCCGCTGCATTTCCATCCCCGCCGCCTTCAATTCCGTCGCCAGCGGCGGTTGCTTGGCCGCCGCCTGCGCCATGGCCAGTTCCGGAGTCTCGGGCGGCAACGCGGCCACGGCACGCCCCAGTGATTCCACCTGCTGCGACATCTCGGCCGCCTTTCCGGACGCCACCTCGGCCTGCGCCTGCAAGGCCTTGCCCGCATCCGTCTGCGCCTGTTGCGTGGCAGTCTTAACCGCCTCGGCCGCCTTTGCCGCCGCCGCCTGCAAATCCCGGCTTGCCTGTTGCAACGGTTGCGCCAGATCGGCAATCCGCTTGCCCGCCGCCGCCGGATCCTTGGTCAACTCCCGCGCCGCCGTGTCCGCCGCCGCCAGCAACGCCTGCTGCGCCCGCAGCAAATCCTCGGTCGCGTCCGCCCGGGCGCGCGTGGAATCCTGGTTCATCTGCGGCACCTGCTTGGCTCCCAGTTCGCGCGCCTCCGCCGCCAGTTTCCGCGCCTGCTCGCCGAGCACCGCCGCCCGCTCCCCGCCCTTGCCCGCCTGCGCCAGATCATTTGCCAGCTTCTTCTCGGTCTCCGCGGCCTGCTGCAACGCCTCCTGCGCCGGCATGAGCGTGTCGCGCGCAATCTCCTGGAGTTCCTTGCGCATGACGGCATTGCGGGCCAGTTCCTGTTCCAGCTGGGCCAGCATTTGTTCCGGGGTTTGCGCGAGCAACTCCATCAACTTCCCGGCCTGGGCATATTGTTCATCCAGCGCCGACTTCAAACCCAGCTCCGCCTCCGCCTGCCGCAGTCCCGCGCGCGACTCCTCGGGTTTGCCCGCCTCGGCATTCGCAAAATGTTTTGCCAGCTGCTGCAAGGTCGCCCCCAGCTTCTGCTCCTGCTTCGCCGCCTCCGCCAGCGCCTCCGCCCGCGGGGCCGTCTCCGTGGCGGCGGTCGCCTGCCGCAAGGCCTCGGCCGCGCGCGGCGGCGGTTCCCGCAACATAGCCACGGCATCGTCCGCATCCCGCGCGCGTTCCCGCCCCTCGGCCTTGGTGAAATCCTGCACATTGGCATCGCGCCGGATCGTTTCCATCGCCTCCTGCACCTGCCGGTTCAAATCCGCCTGCTGGTCCAGCAACTTGCGTGGTTCCTCGGACGAACCGGGCTGGGCGGCCGCGGCCACCGCCTTCTCCAGTTGCTCCGCCGTCCGGGCCAGCCCCGCCAGTTGTTCGCTCACCTTCGGCGCGGTCGCCGCCAGTTCCGCGCGCGCCGCCTCCACCGCCGCCTGCGATTCCCGCTGGGCCTGCTGCACCGCTGCCCCCAGCTTCTCGATCGGTGCGCGCATCGGCACCGCGGCGCGCCCCGGCGCCTGCCGCGCCGCCATCTCCTGCTGGACCGCCCCCAACTCGCGCGCCGACGCCGCCTGCGCCACCGCATTGACCGCCGCCTCCGGCAGTGCGGCCGCCTTCAGATCGGCAGCCGCAGATTTGAACTCGCCCGCCAACCACGCAGCGTCCTTCGGTCGCGCCGTCGCCACCTCGGGAGCCGCCTTGTCCCAGGCCTCCTGTCGCGCCAGGGTTTTCAAGCCCGCGTCTAGTTCCGCCAGATGATTCGCCGCCTCGAGTGCGCGCACCGCCTGCTCGATCCGTTTCAACGTCGCATCCGCATCCTTGGGACTGGCCCCCACCACCGCCGCCCGCAGGCTGCTCAACGCATTGGCCGCCGTCGTGGCGTCCGCGGCAAACTGCGGTGACACCTCGCGCCGCGTTTCCTCCAGCCGCGCCCGGTCCCGCAATTCCGCCACCGTCGCCTGCCAGTCCTGTTGCAATTTCGCCCGCGCCGCCGACTCCGCCTCGCGGCCCTTTGCAGCGGCTGCGGCCAGTTCCTCGGTGTCCTTCCGTAATTGTGCAATGCGCGCCGCCGCGGAACCCGCGAGCGCCGCCAGTTCCGCCCGCGCCTTCTCCGCCGCGGTCGCCAGCTCGGACGTCAGGGGTCGCAGTTGCTGCACCGCGCCCTGTACCACCCGCCGGAATTCACCCGCCGACCCCACCAGTTTCCGGTCCGGAATACCCATCGCGATTTCCTTCTCCAGATTTGTCCGCCCCGCGGCCAGCATCTCCAAAGCCCGCCCGGCCCGTTCACCTGCGGACGCCGGCAGCCGCTCGCGGAACTCCTTGAACATCCCCTCCGCCGCCGTGGTCTCCCGCGCCGCCGCCGTCTCGCGCCGCTGCATCCGCTGCCACGTGGCCGGATCATCCTGCGCCTCCATGCCCGCCTGTTTGAGAATGCGCTCCTGCTCCCGGGCCAGATGCCCGACGTTCTCCAGCACCACATCCCCTTCATCCGCCGAATGAATCTGCCGGTAAAGTCCCGTCAGCACATTGATCACCTCGGCCAGTTCGCCGCTGGCTACCAGCACCCGGCGCATCGCCGCGCCGTCGCCCTTGGAAGCCGCGGCCGCCTGCATGCTCTCCACTTCGTCCCGCAACGGCGCGATCCGCTCGTGCTTCAACCGGCTGATCACCCGACCCACCAGCGTCAGGTCCGACGACTGCCGACCCGGCCGCGCACCCTTGACCGCATCCTTCACCAAGTCCGCCGCCAGATCGAGCACCCGCTCGATTTCCTCCACTCCCGTGCCGGTGGTCGAAATCAACTGCTTGCGCTGAACCTCATCCAGCGTAGCCATCCGGTCCGCCAGCGCCGGCGGTACGTTGCGGGTGAAATCCCCGGCCGCCTTGCGCGCTCCCTCCAGCGCATTGAGAACCACCCGTGCCGCTAGCAACCCGCGCACCCGGCTTGGATCGAAGCCCGCCGCACTCACCGTCAATCGCACCGGACTCGACTCCGCCCGGCTCCCCTTCAAATCAACCGCCACCAGCTTGGTCACCAGGTGATCCCCCGGCGCCACACCCAGCTGCAACAAATCCCACCGCCGCGAAACCGCCGTGTTCGTCCGCGACTCGATCGTCAGCGGAACCTCCGTCCACGCCGCGCCATTGACCTGAAACATCTGCACCACATTCGTCAGCCCGATGTCATCCTGCGCCGAACCCTGCACCAGCACGATCTCCTCCGCGTTGACCACCATTTCGTCCTTCGGTTGGTCCAGCGTCACCCGCGGCACGAGGTCCGCCAGCGGCCGGATTTCGTAGGCCGGACTGAACTTGTTTTCGAACTCCGACTCCGCCGCCACCAGATGCACCGAGTAGGTCGCCTCGGCTTTCACGACCACCGTCCCGGCCATCACCAACGGCGAAATCTCCGCCAACCGCACGCGATTGGTCTCGCCCCCCGACACGATCCGCAACTCGCCCGTGGACACCTTCTGGTTCACCTGCAACCGCAGATCCACCTCGGTCCCCTCGAGCGCCTTCAAATCCCCCGTGTCCTCCGTCACCCTGACCTGCCGCATGCCGGTGTACTCGGGAAACTGAAAAATCTTCCCGAACTTGGTCACATGCGGCCGCGCCTGCGAGCGCACCGTCAGCAACCGCGTGATCGCGTCCCCGGCGCGAATGCGATACTGGGTCGTCTCGGCGCCCACCGGGATGATCGCGCGGAATTCCCCGGCCCCATGCGGGCTCATCTGCACCCGTTCCTGGCGCCCTCCCAGGGGCTGCAATTCAAGCCAGGCCTTCTCGGGATCCGAGCCCGTGATCTTCACGACCAATGGCAGATTGTCGCCCAACGGTGCCAGCAACTCCGCGGGATTCGGCTCCACGATCTGAATCTTCGTCCGCGACACGCGATCGAGGTTTGCCATCGGCGCCAGCGCCCGAGCCATCAACTGCCGGCCGTCGCCCCAGGCCGACAACCCCGCGCACACGACCACCACCGCCGCCGTCACGCGCAACCAGACCGCGATCAAACCCGGCGGGAGCAAATTCTCCATCCGCAATTCCCGCAGTTGCTCGACCACGCCGGCCTGCACGAGCGAACGAAATGCCGGCGAGTCCCACCGCGCGCCGGTCCCCGCATCACTTAACTCGACCGCCGCCAGCAACTTCTCCCGCAATTCCGGACACGAGCGCTCGACCTGCCGTGCCAGAAAACGCGGCTCCGGCTTCCGCCACAGCGGCTTCACACAAAACATCCAGAACACCACCAGCGTTCCCAGATACACCATCGCCGTCAGCCCCCACCGCACCGGCTCCGGGAGGATGAACAGCCAGTCCATCACGGCCGCCAGCAACAACGCCCCGAGAAAGGTGATCACCGTGCCGCACGCGCCGCGCATCAGCACCAACTGCTGCCAGCGTCGTCCGAAGACCGCCAGCTTCGCGCGAATCAGTGGATCAAGATTGTCGGCCATGGTTCTCATCACCACCCGCCCTCCGGCAGCATCGTTTCGGACGGGTTGGCAATCCCCCAGAAGCTACCAGCACCCGCCGCGCACACCAAGGAGTTTCCCGCCCCCGAAAACCCGCCCGCACCGCCTCCCCTGCCCTGCCTCCCGCTCAATCAAACAAAGTCATCTGCCTCCCCGGCGGCACCCGGAACGCCGCCGTCGCAAGCCGCGGTCGCGCCCCTTCAATCCCCGCCTTGCGGCAGGCCACTTGAAACATCTGCCGGATCTGCTCCCCAAAAATCCCCTGCCCCCGCATCCGTTCCCCAAACTCCGCGTTGTTCAACTTCCCTCCCCGCAGTTCGCGAATGCGGTTCAGCACCTTCTCTTTGCGCCCGGGAAAATGCCGCCCCAACCAATCCTCAAACAACGGCGCCACCCCCAGCGGCAGCCGCAGCACCACGTAACCTGCGAACTGCGCCCCCGCCTCGACCGCCGCGGCGACTATCCCGGGTAACTCATGGTCCGTCAGCGCGGGAATCACCGGCGCCACCAGCACCCCCACCGGCACCCCGGCTCCCCGCAAGGTCCGGATCGCCGCCAACCGGCGCGCCGGCAGCGCGCTTCGCGGTTCCATCCGCTGCGTCAACTCCGGATCCAGCGTCGTCACCGTCACGAACACCGCGGACGCCTCCCACCGCGCCAGTTCACCCAGCACGTCCACATCGCGCGTCACCAGATGGTTCTTCGTCACGATCGCCACCGGATTGCGGAACTCGGCCAGCACTTCCAGACACTGCCGCGTCAGGCGCAAGCGCCGTTCCACCGGCTGGTAACAATCCGTCACCCCGCTCATCGCCAGCACCCTCGGCTCCCATCTCCCCGCCGACCATTCCCGCCGCAGAAGCTCCGGCGCGTACTCCTACTCCATGTTCCGGCTCTCGGAATCCAATCCCGCCGAGAACCCCAGCTACTCATGCGTCG
>CAZUUP010000155.1:1860-10557 GCA_964623105.1 uncultured Akkermansia sp. | reverse complement strand
TCGTGGCCGGTGCCGCCCTGGTTGATCTGCCAGGCGATGAAGAGGTTGACGCGCGGGAGTTGGAGCGCCTTTTTCAGCGGTTCCAACTGATAGGCATCAATGCGAATGCCGGCGCGGAAGGGTGACTGAAAAAGCTTGGGGTCCGTGGCGGTGACGCACTGCCAGCGCAAGGTGTTGAAATACGCGGCGAACTGCCGTGCTTCATCAAATCCCTTGTGCCCGATCTGCGCCCACGCCTCGGTGTCGAAGATTTGGCTGTCGAGTTCGGCTTCCCAGAGCACTTCCAGCGCCTCGCCCTGCGCGTCATCGTCCACGCAGGAAAGACGGAGCCAGGTGCCCAAATGCGAGCGAACTACATCTTCGACCAGCCAGTGACGAGTTCTTACGCGAACGATCTGACCGGCGGCAGGATGTTTGATTGATCGAAAATTCATCCCTTTAGATCCGAAGCGGTACAGAGGAGCAGCAATCCCATGAACATGATCCAAATGATCGAAAATCACTCAATTGGCAGCGGAGAATTGTTGCGAATAATCATCTTGTATTCGCTGCTCGAAGGCTCATTACCGCTCCACAAAAATTGCTTGAGCACGGTGTCCCCAATCGCCATCCACCATGCAAAGACCATTTCCCATTTTCTCCAAGCTTCAGTGTTACGGAGTCGATGATGCTGGTGGGCGGGACAAAGGGCAAGAAGTCCTGTTAGAAACCCGGATCACCTTTCGCTTCAACCCATCATCTCCGCCCGCACATTCACCCCGCTGCCCGTCGCCCGCCTCCCAACCGCCTTTCATCCACCCCCTTCGACGCCAACAACGCCCGGGCCACCGCCACCATTTTCTGGTCCGGCTTCACAGGCGGCATCAACTCGGCAAACCGTCCTTGAAAGCTGTTCGCCGGAACATCTTCAATTTCCGTCAACCCGAAGAAGCCGCCGGCATCGGTGCGGATGATCTTGAGGATGCGCGGGCGATGAACCCCGATCGCCTCCCCCGCCAGAAACTGGCCTCCACGCCGCAACGCAAACCCGCCAAAATCAGCGGCCAGCAGCAGCAACTCGTCGAGGGTCTGTGGATTGGGAAGTCTCGCGCGCGGACATCTGGGGACCTTCGGCGCGACGGCGGGAGCCCGCGAGGGCGCGACAGATGCGCACGAGTTCGGCGACGCGGCGCAGGCGCTGGGTCACGGCGCGGGGGGACATGTCAGGTGGCGGGAGGTTCATCGGTCAATGACTGGAGTTGGCGGATGTCGTCCTGGTCCTGGCCGCTGCGACGCAGGTTTTTCAAATGGATCAGGCCGGCGGGGGAAACCACGTTCACGGGGCCGAAGTCCGTCTCGACGTCGCGCCGGGTATCCCAGGCGGGCTGGGTCAGCGGCGTGACGAGCAGGAGGTCCAACAGCACGAAATCTTCCCCGCTGGTCTTGAGCAGGCGGTAAATGATCACGCCGCCATTCTGGAAGATCATGGGCTGAGGATCGAAACGAAAGCCGAGCGGTTCGACGACGGCGCGAAGGTCCGGAAGCGCGGTTTCTTCCACGAGCAGGTCAATGTCCTCAGTGGCGCGGACGAGGCCATGTACAGCGAGGGCAAGTCCGCCGCAGAGAGCGTGGGGCACGGCCTCGCGGCGCAACGTGGCGAGGAGGCTTTGCAGCTCTTGGAAAAGGTCCATGACGTTAAAGGAAAAAGCTCCAGGTGCCGCACACGCCAAGGCCGAAGCCTTTTTCGCCGCGGAGGGTGCGGCGACGGTTTTTGATGGTTTTGGCGAAGTCCGCCGCCTTGGGGTCGCCGTGCCAGTGGAGGGCGGCGGCGAGTTTGCGGGCCTCATCGGTCGAGTTCGCCTCGAAGTAGTAAACTGCTCCGGCTGGGACGGCGAGTGTGTGTGAATTCCTGTTGAATGATTTCATCCGCATCAAAGGCAGAGACGGGTCGTGCAGTTAGGCGGCGAACTTGCCTTTCCAGGGCGTCATTTATTTTCTTGTGAGGGTGTTCGCGGCGACTGAACCGGGGTTTGGGCAAAGTGATCAACAAAGGATGACCGTAAGGCCATTACGCCTGCTAGCGGAAAGTGAACCCACGTGCTGTGGATCTTTTCACCTCCGGCCCGCAGCAGTTCGTCATAGGCAGCAATTTGCTCGGTGAACTGCCGGGCCTTCGCCGGGCAGTGCTCGCGCCGGATGGGGGCGCTCTTGTGATCGATGATGACCGCGCTTCCGTCTGTGAGCCGGAGCAGGAGATCAATCGCGGCCTGCCACTGGCCGCCTGCAGTGCGGGGACCGCCGGCTGCCACTTCCGTATGCCAGCGTGCCCCGGGGAAGCGGTTAGCGACCCATTTTACGAAACGGTCGCCTGATGCCCCGACGTCCGCAGGCGAGAGGATTCCAGTCACCGAAAAGGCCGCCAGACATCGGGCGGCAATGTTCGCTTTCTCCGCCGCGCCGATCGAGCTCATCGAGAGGAGAGCGGCAAGGTAGGCATGCGCGGCATCACCGATGGCGGCGTATTGGTCGTCCCCGGTTTGCGGTCGCGTGGCGGGCACAGGTCCCGATCCGGGAGGGATTCGAGCACTTGGTTGCAACTGTCATTCGATTAGTTGGGTCCCCTGGATTCGCACCAAGCCGCCGCCAACGGCGAAATGGATCCATGTTCCGGCACACCGCCTGCCGGTCGCCGCCAGCGCCGGGGCGTAGGCCGCGAGCTGGCCGGAGTAAGTCAGGGCTTTGGCGGGCCAATCAGATTTCCTGCCCGGAAAGCTCTTGTGATCGATCACCATCCAGCCGCCCTCGGTTTCGAGGAGCAGGTCCATAAAGCCGCTGACCAACTGACCGCTGGCGCGGCGATAATGAAACGGGCACTCCATCAGCATGGTCTTGGGCTGGAAGCGGCGCACGATTTCCTGACGGAAGGTCCGGGCCATGTGCATTGCCTTGTCGGCAGCCACGGATCCGTCGAGGCCAAACTCGCGCAGGACGCGCCCGGCCAGAAGGATCGCATCGGGATGATCGGGGTGGTGCAGTTCCGCTGCGAGGATGGCGTGCAACGCATCGCCCAAGAGGGCGTCATCAGGCTTGCCTGACACCACAAGCCGGGAACCGAACTCAATGATTTCCCCGGTGGTTGCGGTCGGCAGCGAGGGTTCGGAGTGGGGCGCGATCCGGGCGGGCAGCTTGGGTGTGCGCAGGAGCGGATCAGGAAACCAAAACCCCCTTGTCCCAGATGGCAGCGCCATGGTCTCTGGCGGTGAGAAAAGGCTGGAGATGACGGGGATTCTGACCTGCCCGCTCACCTGCCACCCGGTGGCATCCGGCAACGGCAACGGGCATCCCAAAGCATCGAGCCACTTGGCCGGCGCGTCCTCCTTTTCGACTTTCTCCGGGTCGATTGCTTTCTGAACCAACACCAATCGGTCGCGGGCCCGGGTGAACCCGACGTAGAGGAGGCGCAGGTCTTCGTTTTGGGACCGCTCCAGTTCGCGCTTGCCGGCAGGGTCTTCCGCCATTCGGTCGAGCAGCGGGTTGCGCTTGCTTTTGGAGCCGAATGGGTTCGCCCAAAAGGCAATTCGCCGGTTGGCCAAGGGCGCGGTCAGCGAGAGCGGCTTGCCCTCTTTGCTCACCACGCGAACCGAGAACCAACGCGGGCGCGGTTCGGTGTCGAGATCCGCGCAGACCACCACCGGCCACTCCAATCCCTTCGCCTTGTGGTAGGTGAGGATTTGAACGGCGTCCGCGCCTTCGGCCCAGGCCTTCTTGTCCTCCCCCGCCTCCTCCCGCTCCCCGCACCAATGCAGGAACCCCGCGATCGTTGCCGGGGCGAGACTGGACGCCGAAGTCTCCTCATATTGGCCAGCCATCACGCGCAACATCTCGACGTTGGCGCGTCGCTGTGCTGCGCGGGCGGGATCGGGACCCCAGGCAGTGACTGTCTGGCAGACATCTCCCAGTTCGAGGGCAAGATCAAGCGCCTCGGTCACCGATAGCCAGGCAAGCTGTGGTTGGGCTGCGTGGAGAGCGACCACCCGGGAATCCTTTGAATCTCCCTCCAGCCCCCATCGGTCGGGTTGTTTGTCCGCCTGGCTGCCAACGTAACGGAGTCGTCGCTCCAGCCAGTTCCGAGCCTCAAAGTCCCCCTTGAGGGCGATCAGTTCGGTGATGGCCAATCGGTCCTGCGGATCGGCCAGGCACCGCAGGCAAGATAGCGCCAGCATGGCCTCGGGAGTGGCCAGCAAGCCCGACCCGGACAGGCTGGCAGGGATTCCCCGCTGGGCCAGCGCCTGCACCAATTCCTTTCCGTGCTCGTTGGTGCGCGTGAGTATTCCAATGTCTCCGGCCCGTAGATTCCGCTCCGTGTTGGTGGCGGGGTCCAGCACCTTGACCGAGGGATTTCTTCCCAATAGCGACACCACGCCTTCGACCAGCGCGGCGGCGATTCCTGCGTTGGTGAACCTCCCCTTGATTGTCCCCTTGTGCAGGTGAAACAGCTCCACTGCCGGACCGGTGACGCTGAGGTTGGCACGGTGCGCCTGCAGCGCGACCGCTTCGCGGGACAGGCCAAGCGATTTCTTGAACGCGGACGAGAACAGCTCGTTGGTCAAATCCAACAAGGCAGGCACCGAGCGGTAGTTGGTGCCGAGCGTCTTCCCCAGCCCGCCGGTTTGCGCCAGATGCGTGACCGTGGCGTCCACAAGCTCCGGGTCGCTGTCGCGAAATCCGTAAATGGCCTGCTTCACATCGCCAACCCAGATGACCTGGCGGGCGCAGCGGGCGAGCTCCAGAAAGAGCGCAAGCTGGAGCGGGCTGGTGTCTTGGAATTCATCCACCACCAGGAGGCTGATGGTTTGCCGCAGGTGATCTCGTGCAACCTGATTGTTCCGTATCAAATCATAAGCCAGCGCTTCGAGGTCGGCGAAGTCCACCATGCCGCGCTCCTCCTTGAGGTGGCGGAACCCGGCAAAACTTCTCTGCGCGATCGTGAACAGGCGCGTCGTGTATTCGCGCACGTCCGCCTGCAACTGGGGATGTTCCAATAGCCGGGAGGCGACCGCCGCCACGCCCGTCGTCAACTTCGCAGCCCCGTCTCGCTTGCCAGGCCCCTTTTCGGGATCAAAAAGCGGCAGCCAATCCTTCCAAACCGGGCGCCCATCGGCGATCTGCTCACGCACCTTGCGCATCTGTTCAAGATACTCGGTCGTTTTGTCAGCCGCCTTCGGCAGGGTCACCAAGCCCGGCTCGGTTTGGTCAATCTGCTCGACGAGCAGCGTGTCCAACTTGTCCTTCGTTGCAGGACCGAAGCAGCGGAGGAACTCGCGGCAACTTTCCTCAGCGAACCCGGGCAGCTGTTCGGGCGACACGTCGTTGGCGCGGGCGGCCTCGATGATGGCGTTGACTTGTCCAGGCCAGAGGTGGCTGCCGGTTTCATAGTCCACCTGTGCGAGTCGATCGCCCAAGGCCTGCAGTGCGACCACTTCCTCGAACTTGCTTTCTGCGTCCACGGCCTGGGCCAACAACCGGGCTGACTCCTCCTCTGCGATCACTTTCAGCCGGGGAGAAATGCCGGCCTCAAAAGCAAAGCGCTCCAAGAGTTGGGCGGCGATGCTGTGAACCGTGCCCAACAGCGCTTCGCCCATCCGTTCAGCCTCGACAACCAAACCGGCCCCGTAGAGACGGCTCTGAAGGCGTTGCCGGAGTTCCTCGGCCGCCTTGGTGGTGAACGTGGTGGCAACCAGGCCGGCTGGGTCGAGTCGCTTCGCACGCAACTCCTGCTCGATCAGTTCCGTGACATGGTAGGTCTTGCCGGACCCGGCCCCCGCCCGGATGAAGGTGATGTTGTTCATTCGTCGAGTCCAAATCCGGTCAGAGCCCGGAAGTCGTTATACTTGTCGTGATCCTTGCCGGGATCCCAGTTCTCGCAGGGTCCGGTGGAGCTGGGTTCTCCTCCCGTTCCATCTGTCGGCTCTGTGCCACCTACAGTCACTTCGATCCAACGCTCGTCGAGCAACTCGCGTCGCCATTGCCACATCTTCAAAAACTCGCGCCAGCAAGTTTCCAGCGAGAAAGTTCCCGCCCCGGCCTGGCCATTGTTCGGGGCGGGAAAAAAGTCGTGATCCCATGTGAGCAATTCTTGGTTCCGGAGGATGAAGAATCCCGCGGCTGGCCAATCGGCCTTCCCGCCCTCCGCGAGCAGGTAGGCGTAAACGGCGAGCTGCAACGGGATGCCCGCCTTCATCTGTCTTTCCTTGTCCGCCCGCCCGCCATACTTCAGATCAAGCACGGCCTTGCGGCCGGCGGCGTTCGTCACCACCAAGTCGATATGTCCCCCAATGACCCCAGCCTCAAACTTCTGGGCGGCAGGATGAAAGTTTGCGATGACCCCGACTACTCCGGCCGTGTGCAGCCACTGGATGAGTTGCCAGAGGGAGTGTTCAGCCTCGGCTCGCAGGCGGGCATTCTCGGTGAGGTAACCGGGCACCAGCAGGCTGGCGCCCTCGGTTTCGAGCAAGCGACTCCAGTGCCCGCTCACCCAGGCTTTGACAGCGCTTCGTGTCGCGTGCCGCCAGTCCATTCCTGTGGGCGCAGGCTCGTTGAACAGCCACTCCGTCAAACGATGAATCAGGTTGCCGTGCAACCGCTGTGCGGAATGAAGCTGCTGAGAGCTCAAAACGCCGCGCCGGAGCCGCGCCGGATGCTGGAGCACCCAATGGTAAGGGCTGTAAAGGAACTTCTCGGCGCTGCTGAAAGATTCTTCCTTCCGGGGTGCCAGGGTGATTCCCTCGGGCAGTCTCCACCAGCGGCGGAGTTCAGGCAGGCTGTAGGGCGGGGTTTCGACAAAGGCGATGCCCGGAGGTGCCTGCGCTGCGCGAAGTCTCGCATCGACATTCCGGATGGGCAGCGGCGATTTCCCGACCAGCCCTTGCAGACGGTTGAGGAACGGGTGGCGTGCCACGACCGCGCCGCCCTGTTGCTGCGGGAGCAGCAGGATGAGCCTGCGACGGGTGGCCAGAATCATCCGCTCCCACGCGCGTGTTTCCCGTTCCACCAAACAGCCCGGAGACAGCGGTGTGATCCCCGCGTGCTGAAGCCGTTCAAGCTCGGCGCTGGTCCAAGGCGCACCATGTGGTCTGCCTGGTTCGGTTGCGCCCCACCATGCCAGCACGTCCACGGGCTCACACAATGCCCCCGGATGCCTGAGAATTTCTGGAGCACCCAGTTCCGCAGGAGAGTTCCCGACTTTCCAGCCGGACCCCAAAACCTGGCCGAGCAGCCGGTCAAGCAGAGCCGGATGCACCGCAGCCCGTGGGGTCAGGAGCGTGCCAAGTTGCTGCGCGGCCGAGGACAAGGCGCGATACAGCGACGCGTCGGGTCGCTCTTCACGGAGGGCGGCCAGCGCCCCAGCCCATTGTTCCACCTGACTACAGGTGACGGCGAGCTTCGCCCCTTCCACAGCGCCAGCCATGTCGAAGCGCTCTACCAAAATCCAGTCCCGGAGATCCGACTCAAGCCGTTCGAGTTGTTGTTCCCGCTCGACTCGGTCGGTCGCAAAAAAATCGCGGATTCCCTGCTTGGCGGATTGGATCGCCTGCTGCCACTCCGGTCCGCCGATGCCCGGGGCCTCCCGCAATGACTCGGCCAGTTCCCGGCGCAGCCATTTGGTCACCGGACAGACCGGATGGCTCAAAAACTCCATCAAGTATTGCGGATCCAGAGGCTGCCAGCGCAGGCGCAGGGCCAAGGCCAGCACTTGGGGGACTGCCCGGGCGTGCGACCGCTCTTCCAACCCCGCCGTCGGCGCATCCACAGTGGCCAAACCAATGTCCACTTGGGCTGCGGGCGAGTCGGTCAGGAGGGCGCAGCGATCGCGTGTTTCATGCACCGCCGCCAGTTCCTGCCCCGCTATCCGCCCGAGTGTGATTCCAGAATAGGCGGAGTAGAGAGTTAGCGTGCCGTCGCCTGTGAGGGAAAATTCCTTCGGGTTGGAATTGCCAGCCAAGGCCCGTTGCACGGCAGCCAAGTCGGTGTTCACTCCCGGGGCGGGCATGCCGGACTGCGTTGGCTTCGCCCATTGGGCACCCAAAGAGTCGAGCAATCGCAGCCAGAGAACCGGCAGGTGCGAGCGGTCGTCAATCACGACCAATGACTCAAGCGTGATGGGACGCATGGGCAGAGCGGCAAGCGCTTCCAGCACACGGTCGCCGATTCCGGATCGCACGACCGAGCCCACCTGCGCCTCTAAGGCAAACAATTCATCGGGGCGAGATGCCCCGGTCGGCACCGGCTGGCGATCCCAGCCGGACAGCACCAGTTCGTCCCGCCAGTTCAGCAAAGTTTCCGCCACCGCCAAAGGATCCTTGGCAAAGGACTTGGAGTAAAAGGAGCCGGCGCTCGCCGATGCCAACTCCTGTTCGTAGGCCATGAGTCGTTCTACCGCGGTGGGCCAGCAACGCGCCAAGCCGAGCCGTGCTTCCAGCCATCGGAGCAGGCCCATCGGGCCGAACCTCGTCTCGGTCAACATTGCTTGCGGCGGAGGCGATGCCCCGTCCAGCCAAAGTCCGAAGGTAATTTTCATATCTTCTACAACACCAGAAATTTGCAGGAGAGGACGGGGTTCAGCCCATCCGAGCGATGCACCGCTTGCAGACGAATCGTGATTTGATTGAGCGGTATTTCGCCCCCTTTCAAGATGCCTTCAATCTGCCCCTTCATCGC
>CAZUUP010000155.1:0-1760 GCA_964623105.1 uncultured Akkermansia sp. | reverse complement strand
GATTGAGCGGTATTTCGCCCCCTTTCAAGATGCCTTCAATCTGCCCCTTCATCGCCGTGATCACCCGCGCCGTGGTGACTTCGTTTCGGGCAATGCAATAAATGACCGCTTTGTCGATCGCGCCCAAGGCGTCACCGCTGGAGCAGCGGCCGAACGCGCCACCTCCCCGAATCTGGCTGGTGTTTTGGAAGCTGGCTTTCGTTTCGCCCCGCCTCCATCCAGTGCGGCGGTTCCGTTGTGCAAAACCGTTTCTCCGCAATCGTCGCCTGCGACGGTGATGGCCCCACCCTGCAGCCAACATTCAAAGTTGCTCTTCATGCTCGTGTGCCGGCGAACGGGGTTGTTCACTCGTTGCCTACCCCCGATTTGCGGCATGCGCCGCCCGAAACGTGTTCAAGTGCAGCGGCAAGAGTTTGGACCGTATCGGTTCCTGATAGCCGCCCGCAAGAACGAAGAGGATTGGCAGTCCTTTTCGGCGGCAGAACTCGAACACGATCCGGTCCCGCTCCTCCATCTGCTCCGTGGTCATCCCCAGGGAGCCGAGGGGATCGTTGATATGGGGGTCCGCACCAGCCTGATAGAGGATCAGGTCCGGACGCCACGCCTCCACCATGTCGAAGGCATCATCGAGAGCCTGACGGTAGAGTCCAAAGTCATTCGTCACCCGGCGCACGTTGCGGCAGATGCTCCGCTCGCCCCCGCGCATCCCGAAGCGATTGCCGTTGATCGAGAAGTTGTAGAGGTTTGGCAACCGGTGGGTGAAGTCCTCGGTGCCGTTGCCGCCGTGCTCGTCACAGTCGAGCACCATCACGCGTTTGTCAGGAAACTCCTGGGCAATCAGGGCCAGACCGTTGAACGTGCAGTAGCCGCCACCCCGGGCATAACTGGCGTGATGGAATCCCTGCGCGATGTTCGCCGCGATGCCCAGTTGCAGCGCCAGTTCCGCCGCCAGCAACTGCCCGCCGTGAATCGCCAGCACGCCATCCCGAATCTGCGGAGTCCATGCCCAGCCTTGGGAGCAGGCAAGCGGACCTTTGCCGACCAAGAACGCGTCCACATATTCCGGGGCATGCAACCGCCGCAGCCTGTCGGGGTCAACCGGTTCGGGCACTTCCACCTCGGCCAACCCCTGCTCGACCGCGTGCCACGCCACCGGCCCGAGCTTGCGCATCGAGGCCGTCGGGGTCTCGGCCGAATAGAGCGGGGAAAAGCACGCGGGGACCACGAAGCGCGCGGGATCCGACGGAATCCCGCCGTCCTCCGCGCGTTTTTCGAGACCTCCCGCGCCGTCGTCGGGCAGCATGAAGATCAGCTCGTCCGGCACGGGCACCTTGAGATCCAGGTAGGCGCACACCAAGCGGCACAACGCGTCCACCGTCGCGGAATCCGGGTAATACATTTCGGGACTAGATTTCATAGGAGAACTCGAAGGACTGGTCCAGTGGTGCCGGTTGGGCCACGACTCCGGCTGCGTAGGAACGCGCCTTGTAATTGCGGTTCGCGTAGCCGCGGATCCGGCGTTGCCGTTCGCGCTCCTTGGCCAGGTGGGGGAGACACAGACTGCCCGCAGCCGGCTCACCGCAGCGCCAGCAGCGATGTTGTTCACGCATCTTGAGCTGCCACCGGCGCTGGCGGCTGACGGCGGGTGGCGCAGGGGCCGCCAGGGCCGGACCGGCGGTGAGCAGGTTGTTATCGTTGTTGTTCGGAGAAGGGGCGGGTTCGTTTGTCATGCGAGCAAATTAGCAGAGGGGGTATGACAT
>CAZUUP010000154.1:0-10616 GCA_964623105.1 uncultured Akkermansia sp. | reverse complement strand
TCATCCGCGACGGACGGTTTTGGTGTTGCCGGTGCGGGCGGCTTCGTAGGCGGCGAAGACGGTGTCGAGGACGCGGAGGCCTTCGCGGGGGGTGATGGGCGGGGCTTCGAGGCCGGCGGCGGCACGGACGGCGGCGCGGACAAAGGGGGTGTAGCCGCGGGGTTCGTTGGGTTGCTTGAAGGTTTGGATGCCGGTGACTTTGGGGTCGGTGCTGGACTGCCATTGGAGCGGGGACTCGTTTTGTTCGCAGAGCCAGAGCCAGCCTTTATCGCCCCAGATTTTGATGTGCTGATGGTAGCCGCGCTCGAGGTAGTAGCCGGAGGTCATGGTGCCGAAGATGCCGTTGTCGAAACGTAGGGCGAGGGCGTTGGAGTCCTCGACTTCGAGGGGTTGGCCGCCGACGTTGCCGGAGAAGCCGGCGACGTCGGTGATGGTGGCGCCGGTGAGGTGCATGGCGAGGTCGAGCCAGTGGATGCCGAGCCAGATGAGGTGGCCGCCGCCGGCGCGGGTTTTGGAGGCGTACCAGTTTTTGGCGTAGTTCGGGTTTTTGAGGCGGGTCTGGTCGGCGATGAGGTGGAGTTCGAGGCCGTAGAGCTTGCCGAGGCGTCCGTCGCGGATGAGGCGGCGGGCTTCCTGGTTGGCGGGGGTGATGCGGTTGGCCAGGGCGAGCATGAGATGGAGGTGTTTGGCCTCGGCTTTCTGGACGAGTTTCTCGAAGTCGGAGGCGCGGACGCAGGCGGGCTTTTCGGCGAAGACATGGCAGCCGTGTTCGAGAGCGAGGTCGATGGCGGGCGGAGAGAGGACGCCTTCCATGGTGACGAGGGCGAGGGCTGGGCGGACTTCGCGCAGGAGGGTGGCGGCGTCCTTGTGGGTCTGGCGCAGTTTGGGGCCAAGGGTCTTCTGGGCGGCGGCGAAGGTGGCTCCGCTGGCGTCGGCGAGGGAGACGGTCTCGACTTCGGGGCATTGCGCGAGGGCGGTCAGGTAGGCGTCGAGGTGAGGGCCGGCGGCGTGGGTGAGGATGGAGACGTGGATGGGGGAGGGCATAGAGTGGGGGAGAGGCTGAGACGGAGAGAGGGTGGGATGGAGAGAGGGCGAGAAAGGTGTGGGTGTTTTTGTGTGTAGTGGAATAACGGGGACGGGTTGGGGGGTATTCAGGGTTGTTTTTGGAGCGGGGTGATTGGGCGTTGCGCTTGGTGGGGCGGGGCGTACGATGCGCGGGATTTTATGAATGATTCAACTGTGGCGGGCGGGCGGGCGGATGGGCGGCGGGCGGATGAATTGCGGCTGATCCGTTTTCAGAATGACATCGCGCCGCACGCGACGGGTTCGACGCTGATCGAGTGGGGGCAGACGCGGGTGATCTGCGGCGTGACGATCGAGGAGGCGGTGCCGCGGTGGATGAAGGAGCAGAAGGTGAGCGGCGGGTGGATCACGGCGGAGTATTCGATGCTGCCGTACTCGACGCTGACGCGGAAACCGCGGGACATCGCGAAGGGGAAGATCGACGGGCGGTCGTCGGAGATTCAGCGGCTGATCGGGCGGGCGATCCGGTCGGCGGTGGATTTGGAGAAGCTGGGGGCGCGGACGATCTGGGTGGATTGCGATGTGTTGCAGGCGGATGGGGGAACGCGCACGGCGGCGATCACGGGGGCGAATGTGGCGCTGGCATTGGCGATCCGAAAGCTGCTGGCAACGGGGGTGCTGAAGGAAAACCCGCTGCTGGCGGGAGTCGCGGCGGTGAGTGTGGGGATCGTGAAGGGACAGGCGTTGCTGGATTTGTGCTACACGGAGGATGTGGCGGCGGAAGTGGACATGAACATCGTGATGACGGCGGGCGGGGATTTTGTGGAGCTGCAGGGGACGGGTGAGGAGGCGACGTTTAACGATGCGCAGTTGGTCGCGATGCTGGGGTTGGCGCGCGGGGGCGTGCGGACGTTGCTGGAGTTGCAGCGCGGGGCGGTGGGGTAAGGGAAAAGGCAAAAGGCAAAAGGCAAAAGGAAAAAGGGGGAGAGGGGCGGGGGGAGGTTGGGCTTGGGTATGAAGGCGACGACGCGAATTTATTTGATCAGGCATGGGGAGGTGGCGGTGGCGTATCACCGGACGTTTGGCGGGAAGATTGACATGGATTTGTCGCCGCGCGGGGTGGAGCAGGCGAAGGGGACGGCGAATTATCTGCGGCGGGTGCGGTTCGATGCGATTTATGCGAGCCCGATGCGGCGGGCGCAGCAGACGCTGGCACCGCTGGCGGCGGAGTTTGCGGGGGTGGCCCCGGTGAATCTGGCGGATTTGCGGGAGGTGGATTTCGGCGAATGGACGGGGCACACGTGGGAGCAGGTGTTGGAGAAGTTCGGGTCGCACGCGTTTGACTGGCTGGAGAAGATGGATCAGGCGGCGATCCCGGGCGGGGAATCGGCGGCGCAGTTTCGGGCGCGGGTGGAACCGTGTTTGCGGCGGATATTGGAGCAGCATCACGGGCAGACGGTGGCGGTGGTGTGTCATGGGGGCGTGATCCGGATGCTGCTGGCGCTGTTGCTCGACCTGCCGCTGGTGGTGACGGGACGGTTCGAGATCGAGTATGCGAGCGTGAGCGTGGTGGATCGCGGGCCGTTGCGGACGGAGGTGCAGTTGCTGAATTTCACGCCGTGGCGGGACTGGCCGTGAGGGTTGGGGAATTTGGACCACAGAGACGCGATGGCCGCAGAGAAGGGATGTCTTTTTTTCAGAAGATGAAGATGAAACCGTTGCATGAATTGGTGTTCGCGATCCGGGCGGAGGCGGAGGAGCCGGTGGTGGCGTTGGTGGAGCGGGTGTTTGGGGTGCCGCCGGCGGTATATCTGAACTCGGAGACGGGGGAGGTGCGGGTGTCGGTGTACATGGAGGTCGCGGCAGCGATGGTGGATGAGCTGCGGCGGGAGCTGGCGGCGGATATGGAGAAGCTGCGTGCGGCGGGGGTTGATCCTGGGGACGGGGTGATGGCAGTGCGAGGGGTGCGGCGGGAGGATTGGGCGGAGTCGTGGAAGAAGCATTTCAAGCCGTTGGCGATCGGGGGGGCGTTGCTGATCCGGCCGAGTTGGAGCCGGCGACGGGCGCGGGAGGGACAGGCGGAGGTGGTGCTCGATCCGGGGTTGAGCTTCGGGACGGGGCAACATGCGACGACGTCCTTTTGTTTGCGGCAGGTGGTGAAGCATCGACCGAGGGGGGAGGCTCCGGGGCGCGGGTTTTTGGATATGGGGACGGGGTCGGGGATTCTGGCGATTGCGGCGGCGAAGCTGGGTTACGGGCCGGTGGTGGCGTTTGATTTCGACCCGGAGGCGGTGCGGGTGGCGCGTGAAAACGCACGGCTGAACGGGGTGGAGCGGCGAGTCCGGATCGAGCGGCGGGATTTGACGAAGCTGCCGGTGGGGAGCCGGACGCGGTATGGGGTGGTGTGCGCGAATTTGATTTTCGATCTGCTGATCGCGGAGCGGGAGCGGATCATCAACCGGCTGGCGGCGGATGGGGTGCTAGTGTTGGCGGGGATTTTGAGCAGCCAGTTTGCCCGGGTGGAGGCGGCGTATGCAGAGGGCGGGATGCGGTTGGTGGCGTCGCGGGTGGAGAAGGAGTGGCAGTCGGGGAGTTTCGTGCGGGTGGGGTGAGGAATTGCCGCAAAGAACGTAGAGGGATGGGAGACGGGGGGATGGGGGGGAATTGCCGCAAAGAACGCAAAGAGGCGCAAAAATGGGCCAGGGAGGGACTGGCTCTTTCTGCCTCTTTGCTCGGTGGGAAGGCGGGTTTCTCGCTGCCGCCTATTTCGCGAGGGTGCGGACGAAGCGGTCGATGCGGGCCATGCCCTTTTCGATATTAGCCATGCCGGTGGCGTAGCTGATACGGATGTAGTCGTCGGCCCCGAAGGCGATGCCGGGGACGGCGGCGACGCGTTCCTGTTCGAGGAGGCGGGCGCAGAAGTCGGCGGATTTGAGGCCGAGCTTGGAGATGTTGGGGAAGAGGTAGAACGCGCCGCGGCTGTTGACGCAGGAGACACCGGGCATGGCGTTGAATTTTTCCGAGGCGAATTTGCGGCGGCGGTCGTATTCGGCGAGCCACGAGGGGAGGTGTGCCTGCGAGCCGGTGAGGGCGGCAACGCCACCTTTTTGGGCGAAGCTGGTGGGGTTGCTGGTGCTGTGGCTTTGGACGGCGTCGATGGCCTTGGCGATGGGTTCGGGGGCGGCGAGGAAGCCGAGGCGCCAGCCGGTCATGCTCCAGGCTTTGGCGAAGCCGTGGACGACGATGGTGTGGTCGTAGTGCGCCTGGGAGAAGCTGGCGACGCTCTGGTGTTTGGCTCCGTCGTAGAGGAGGTGCTCGTAGATTTCGTCGCTCATGATGAGGACGCCCTTTTCCACGCAGATGTCGCCGAGGGTTTTTATTTCGGCAGGCGTGTACACGCTGCCGGTGGGGTTGCTCGGGCTGTTGAGGATGAAGAGGCGGGTGCGGGGGGTGATGGCGTCGCGGAGTTGTTCGGGGGTGACCTTGAATTCGGTGCGGTCGGTGGTGGTGAGGATGACGGGTTTGGCGCCGGCGAGCTTGACCATCTCGGGGTAGCTGAGCCAGTAGGGCGCAGGGATGATGACTTCGTCACCTTCCTGGCAGGTGGCGACGATGACGTTGAAGCAGGAGTGCTTGCCGCCGCAGGAGATGATGACCTGGCTGGGTTTGTAGCTGAGGCCGTTTTCGCGTTTGAACTTGTCGGCGACGGCCTGGCGAAGTTCGGGGATGCCGCTGCTGGGGGTGTATTTGGTGAAGCCGTCGGTGAGACCCTTGATGGCGGCCATTTTGATGTGGTCCGGGGTGTCGAAATCGGGTTCGCCGGCGCCGAAGCCCACGACGTCCATGCCTTCGGCCTTCATCTGTTTGGCCTTGGAATCGATGGCCAGGGTGAGCGACGGGGCGAGGGAGGCGGCGCGGTGCGAAATGCGATAGTTCATAAACGGCGCAGAGAATGCGGAGGGTGGGGGCGAGGGGCAAGGGAGTTTTCGCAAATATTGGGCCGGGCGGGGCTGGAATCGAGGACGAGGCGCCGGGGGTGCCGGGCGTTGGTGCCGGGCGTCGGGGGACGGGGTCAGAAGAGGAGCAGTTCGAGGTGCTGGGTGCCGTGGTTGGAGAGTTCCCAGCGGCCGTTGCGTTGGGTGAGGAGTTTGCGGCAGGGGTGTTTTTTCTGTTCGGCGTCGTTGACGGTGAGGAGCTGGATGCGGGCGGTCTTGCCGACTTCGGAGGCGGCGCGGGGGATGACGCGGAAGGGGATGCCGGTGTAGTTGAGGACGAGTTCGTAGCCGGCAACGCCCTCGCGTTCGGCGATGGAGTTGCGGGTGACCAGGGGGGCGTAGCGTTTGGCCCAGGGGAGTTCGGACTGGCGCACGAAGACGCGGCAGAGTTCGGTCTGGTGCTGGATGAATTTGACGAGGCTGAAGCCGGCGCCCTTGGCGCGCTGTTCGAGGAGGAGGGCGCGGGGGTCGAGGCCGAGGAGGTTGAGGCCGTTGTATTCGCCGTGGTCGTTGCGCTGGGTGGGCAGGAATTTCTTGTACCAGCCGGAGAAGCGGTCGTTGACGAAAAGATTGAGTTCGAAGTGGAGGTGGGCGCGGTCCTTGGAGATCTGTTCGCGGGTGTTGGAGGTGCGGCCCATGAGAGCGACGACTTCGCCGGCCGTGACGGCGGTGCCGTATTGGAGTCCGGGGCGGATTTCCTTGAGGTGGGCGTAGAGGGAGTAGATTTCGATGCCCTCGATGCGGTGCATGATGACGAGGTAGTTGCCGTAGTTGGAGAGGTTGGATCGTTTGTTGGCGTAGGCGACGATACCGTCGGCGGTGGCGAGGATGGGGTCGGAGGGTTCCTTGCTTTTGTCGCGTTGGACCCAGCGGATGTCGAGGCCTTCGTGGAACTGCCAGCCTTCGGAGCGGACGCAGCCGAAGGTGCCGCTGGGCCAGGGTTTGCCGGTGGTGCCGACGAAGAATTTTTCCTCGGCACCGGTGTAGAGGGCCTGGTTGGCGGTGGGAAGGCGGAAGGCTTGGGAGCGGGCGGGGGCGCCGGGGAAGGTGATGAGGCTGGCGAGGAGCAGGGCGGGGAGGGGGCGCATGGGTGGCGGGGTCAGTATTGTTCGCCGCGTTTCTTGAGGGCGGCGGCGACTTTGTTGAGGCCGCTGACGAGGCGGTCGGCTTCTTCGCGGGTGCCGTCCATGCGGAAGAGGAGGGTGCCGTCGGACAGGCGGCGGTTGATGAGGAAGGCGCCAATCCAGCGGCCTTGGGGGAACTGGCTGAAGATGCCGATGTGGCGGTTGCGGTGGGTGTGGGAAGTGGTTTCGAGGACGAGTTTGCCGTGGGTGGTGAAGGTGACGGCGATGGCGAAGCGGCCGTCGGCCTCGATGATACGGGCTTCGGCGACAGAAGATTCGTCGAGGAAGGGTTCTTTGGCGACGTTGAGTTTGATGGGGCTTTCAGTGAAGACGACGATGGGTTGGGTGCGTTCGGTGGGATCGGGGCGCGTCTCGAGAT
Organism: uncultured Akkermansia sp.; assembly: GCA_964623105.1. GTDB lineage: Bacteria > Verrucomicrobiota > Verrucomicrobiia > Limisphaerales > BJHT01 > BJHT01. The sequence goes on along the minus strand of CAZUUP010000154.1, from coordinate 4,095 downwards.
GAAGGCGAAGGGTGCTCGCTTCCTTGCTGCCGGGGAGGCGGTCGGTCTGGCAGCCGGCGGTCAACAGAATGAGGGCCAGCAGAATCCTGTTGTATGGCGGCGGACGAAACTTCATAGTCCGGCCAAGAAAGTTGAACGAGCAAACAAAGTAAAGCGTGATATGGGAAAACAGCTAAACAAGGTTATCAAACGTCGTCGTCGGATCAGTTACTTGAAGCGCAAGAAGGAAGCGGCGGGCGCGAAGAAGACTGGCAAGGCCGCGGCCTGAGCCGCGGGAAATGGTTTGATTGGGGCCACCCGGGTTGGGTGGCCTTTTTTGTCGGTGGTGGTGGCGGATCGTTGGCCGGGAGGGGGGCAGGCGGTTGACGGGGGTGGACTTGCGGGCGGGAAATTCTGTTTACAAAAGAGATTATGGAACAACTAGCGACAGTTTTGGTGCGGCCGGGGGAGGCGGATCGGTTGATTGCGGGGCATCCCTGGCTGTACAAGGGTTCGATCTTGCGGATCACGGCACCGGCGGCAGATGGGGCGCTGGTGCAGGTGAAGGATCATCGGCAGCGCTTTCTGGGGGTGGGTTTTTACAATTCGAAGTCGAAGATTGCGGTGCGGATGCTGGCGCCGGACCGGGTGGAGGTGGATGAGCGTTTTTTTGCGGAGCGGATCGGGGCGGCGCTGGCGTTGCGAAAGCGGTATCTGCCGGGGGCGTCGTCGTTCCGGGTGGTGAACTCGGAGGGGGATCTGCTGAGCGGTTTGATCGTGGACAAGTATGAGGACGTGCTGGTGTTGCAAACGTCGTCGCTGGGGATGGATCAGCGGAAGGGGATGATCATCGCGGTGTTGCGGGAGCTGTTTGCGCCGCGGGCGATTTTGGAGCGGAATGACATGGCGTCGCGGCGGTTCGAGGGTTTGCCGGAGGCGCAGGGGACGGTGGTGGGCGAGGCTCCGGGGCCGGTGGGGGTGCGGTTGAACGGGTTGGAGTTTACGCTGGATCTGGCGACGGGGCACAAGACGGGGATGTATCTGGACCAGCAGGAGAATTACCAGCGGGTGGCGGACTTGGTGAAGACTACGGGGGCGCGGCAGGTGCTGGATTGTTTCAGCTTCTTGGGCGGGTTCGCCTTGCACGCGGCGCGGGCGGGGGCGGAACGGGTGCTGGGGCTGGATCAGAGCGCGGAGGCGGTGGCGGCGGCGACGCGGAATGCGGCGGCAAACGGGCTGGCGGAGCGGTGCGCGTTTGAGGCGGTGAATGTGTTCGACTGGCTGAAGGCGCAGACGACGACGGCGCCACATGAACGGGTGGTGCCGCGGTTTGATTGCATCGTGCTCGATCCGCCGTCGTTCACGCGGAACCGGGATTCGGTGCCGGATGCGCTGCGGGGGTACAAGGAGATTCACCTGCGGGCGTTAAAGCTGCTGCGGCCGGGCGGAACATTGGCGACGTTCTGTTGTTCGCATCATGTGGATGCGAACCTGTTTTTGGAGGCGATCCTGGCGGCGGCGTATGACTGTCATCGGGTGCTGCGGCGGGTGGCGGTTTACACGCAGGCGGCGGATCATCCGGTGCTGCCGTCGGTGGCGGAGACGGAGTATTTGAAGGGATTCGCCTTCGAGTTGGCACGGTGACGGAGTGGTGGTTGGGGGTGGCGGGGCAGGGTTCTCGACCCGGTCGGGGGAAGGCGAAGGGGGAAGTTGTGGAGCAGGTGATGGCTTTGCAGGGGGCAAGCGGGGGTATCGGGATGGACGGTGGGATTTTGGCCTGAGCGATGGGGGGCGGAACAGGAGGGCTCAAAGCCTGAGCCCGAAGTGCCGATGATTGGGGGATGATGATCGCGTTTGCGCATGGTTCCGTCCGAGGCTAGAAGGAGATTATGAAGGCGTTTGGTTGGCGGAGCTTGTCGCTCGTCGTGAATGTCGTCTTGCTGGCGATCGTGGTGATGCTTTGGCGGCGTCCGTCCGGGACGGGGGCGGGGACGGTGCCGATGTCAGAACCGGGGGCGGTAAAGGTGGCGGGCGCGCCGGCGGCGCGGCAGATTCCGCAGCGTGGCGGGGGTGCGGTGGTGGTGGCCGGGCAGTTTGACTGGCGGCAGGTTGAATCGGAGGACTACCGAAAGTACATGGCGAATCTGCGGGCGATCAACTGCCCGGAGGAGACGATCCGGGACATCATCATCGCGGATGTGAACAAGCTGTTTGCCGCGCGCCGGACGCAAATCGAGGTGGTGCCGAAGGAGTACAAGTTCTGGCAGGCGGATGAGTCGCGGCAGTGGGATGATCCGGTTTTGCGGGAACGGCAGCGGAAGATACAGGATCTGGAGCTGGAGCGCCGGGCGTTGATCAAGGATTTGCTGGGGGTGGATTATCAGCAGGAAACGCAGAAGCTGATCGGCGGAGCCAGTGTTTTGGACCGCATGTATGGCTTTCTCCCGGACGACAAGCGGGAGCGGGTGCAGGGAATCGTGGAGCGGGCCAGCCTGATCGAGCAGGAGCTGTATCAGGAGGCGGACGGGGATCTCTCGCCGGAGCAGCGGGCGAAGTTGAAGGCGTTGCGGCAGGAGATGCGGATGCAACTGGCGCAAACCATGACGCCGGCGGAATTGGAGGAATATGATTTGCGGAATTCGCCGTCGGCCCACGTGATCCGGGCGAATCTGCTGGGGGTGGAGTTGACGTCCGACGAGTTCAAGGCGGTGTTCCGGTTGCGGCGGGAATTTGACGAGAAGTTTCAGGATGTCGGGGACGGCGCGGAGAAGGACCGGGCGCAGCAGCAGTTGGATGATCAGACGCGCGCCTTGTTGGGGGCGGGCAAGTTTGCCGAGATGAAGCGGGCGCAGGATCCGGATTTTCAACAGCTTTACCATGTGACGGAGAAGTATCAGTTGCCGGCGACGGCGGCGGCGCGGTTGTATGAAATCAAGCGCACGGCGGACGAATACCGCCGCGGCCTGGAGACGAACAATCAATTGATCGGGGAACAGCGGTATGCGGCCATCGAGGCGATGGCCACGGAGGTGCAGCGTTCGGTGAAAGAGGTGCTGGGAGAGAAGGGGTTCAAGTATCTGCTGGGTCGGGGGGGAGAATGGATGTTGAAGCCGGGGGAGTAGCAGCGGGGCGGCGGTTGGTGCGACGCGAGGCGGGGTGGTGAATTTGTCGGGCTTGCGTGGAGATGGGCACAGACTAGTCTCCGGCACTCTTGGTACCGACATGAAAAACTCTCAATGGCGCGGCTGGCTGGTGGTGGTGTTTGCGGGATGGCTGGTGTGGACGGAGACGGCAGCGGGGCAGCAGCACCGGGCGACACGATTGGGTGATCCGGCGCACCGGTTTGCGCCGCCGTTGACGCGTCCCGAGCAATTGCGGGAATTGATGACGGATGAGCGGATGAAGCCGGACATTGCCGCAATTCTGGAGCAGGCGGGTTGGCCGGGGCGGGTGGAGGATTTGATCCGGGCGGCGGGGAGTTCGGACATCAAAGCGGTGAAGCTCCCGTATGGGACGCGGATGCCGTTCATGTCGTCGCGGAACAAGGGTAAGCCGGTGGCGTTGATCGATGTGCTGTGGGTGGGGAAGCAGCCGATCGATGCGTATGCGTTTGTGTTTTCCTCGCTGGGGCGGCGCTACCGGTGCGTGACGCCGAAGCCGTGCAGCAATTTCTATGTGGAAGATCTGGGGCCGGTGCCGGTGAAGATCAGCATTCATTTCGAAGTGGTGGATCTGGAGGATCCGATTCCGGTGGGTGGCCAGGTGGTTTACGATGTGTCGGTGACGAATCAGAGTTCGATGCCACTGACGGGGATCAAGGTGTACTGCGAGGTGCCGGGCAGTCAGGAGTATGTGTCGGGTTCGGGGGTGACGCGGGTGTTGTCGGAGGGCAACAAGTTGTGGATGGAGCCATTGCCGGTGCTGGAAGGCCTGGCGGTGGGGCGCTGGCGATTGGTCACGCGGGCCGTGCGGGCGGGGGATTCGCGGATCTTTGTGAAGCTGATTTGTGACCAGCTCGAGAAGCCGTTTGAGCGGTTTGAGGCGACGCAGTTGTATTAGGGCCGCGCGGGGCGGAAGGTCAAAGTTCAAAGCTCAAAGCTCAAAGCTCAAGGGAAA
>CAZUUP010000153.1:3104-10643 GCA_964623105.1 uncultured Akkermansia sp. | reverse complement strand
GAGCGGATTGCGTTTCTGGGCGGGGAGCCGGATCGCTGGCGGAACACGACCGATCTGCCGTTGCGGCATTGCAACGGGCCGGATCATTACTTTGATGTCGATGATCTGGCGCCTTACGGAATTGAACCGGCGGCATTGAGCCATTTTCGGTATGAATTTGTCGGACAATTGGCGGTGGCGCGAGCGGCTGCGCCGGAGAAGTTTCCGGCGATCAACCCGGTGCAGGACCGGGACCGGACGAAGGCGCAGATTGGATTTCTCCCGTGGGCGATCACGGAGCACTATGCCAAGTTGAAGTCCGGGTTTTCGTATTTGAAGGCCTACGAACAGGGTGGGACGGCGGAGGAGGTGGCCAATGCGCGGCAAAACATCATCTACATCATGGGTGTGATGGGCCATTACGTTGGTGATCTGACGCAGCCGTTGCACACGACGCGGCATTTCAACGGGTGGGTGGGCGAGAACCCGGCTGGCTATACGATGAGCAAGGGATTTCATGCGTGGATCGACGGGGGATTTTTGCAGAAGGCGGGGATGATCACGGCGGAGGAACTACGGCCGAAACTTCGACCGGCACGGAGCCTCTGGCACGGCCTGCCAGCGGAGAAACGGCCGGATGTTTTTCCCGAAGTGATGGCGCAGCTGCTCGCTCAGTTCAAGCTGGTTGAGCCCCTTTACAAAATGGACAAGGAGGGACAGCTCTCGGCGCGGGATGAGGCGGGACGAAAGGGGCGGGAGTTTCTGGCGGGGCAACTGGCGGTGGCGGCGCAGAGCCTGAGCGATCTGTGGTTTACGGCATGGGAGCAGGCACTGCCGGACACGTTTCTCCAAGGGCAACTGGCGAAGCGCAAACTGCAAAGCCCCGAGGCGGTCCCGAAGCCATGAGCGGCTTCGAGGCTGGTGCGGGATGGTGGGTGGGAGCACTGCGCCTGGCTGTGATTGCGTTTGAACTTGCTGCGGAGGCGGTCGCTTCGTTTGATCGCTGGAGCAGGCTTTGAAGCCGGGCTAGAAATCGATGGAACAACCACTTGCTTACCGGATTTGCGAACGGCTGAGTGCGGCCCTGATTTATTTCATGGTCGTGTTCAGCCCCTGGGCCTTTGGCTCGACGCAGAGGTGGGCGGTGGTGGTGATGAACTGGGCCGGTTGCCTGCTGGGCGCGTTGTTGGTCGGCAAGTGGATCATCCGTTGGAGGGCCAATTACCGGCCGCAACGATGGGGAGATGCGGGCGAGAGCGCCGACGACGGCGGGCGGAGGAGGAGTCGGGGACGGGGCGCGGGGGTGATCACCGGCGCGCTGGCGGTGATGACGGTTCTGATTTTGGGGTTCTGCTTCATTGCTGCCCTGAATTATCGGGCGATTAATGATCCGGAAACCGGACTTTTCACTTATCGCGATGCGGTAAGCTGGTTGCCGCATAGCTACAGCCGGGACGAATCGTGGTTCAGCTTCTGGGGTGCAGTTGCGATGGCGAGTGCGTTTTGGGGAATCCGGGACTGGTTGTTGGGGAAGTCGTCGCGAGAAGTGGAGGAGGAGACGGAGGAGGAGGGGCGTTTCGTAAAGCGTCGGGGCGGGGCTGTACCTGACCGACTGCGGCACCTGTTGTGGGTGATGTCGATCAACGGAGCCGTTCTCGGCTTGGAGGGAATTGCGCAACGGTTGGACGGCTCGAACAAGTTGCTATGGCTCGTGGAACCGAGAATCAACAAGACGGTCGAGTCGCAGTTCGGTCCTTACGCCTATCGTTCGAACGCGGCGCAGTATTTCAACCTGGCCTGGCCGGTGACGCTGGGGTTTTGGCTGATGCTGCAACGGACAGGCCAGTATTTGACGCGTCGTCCGGGGCATTTGGGCGCGGGTGCGCATCATGTCCTGTTGTTTGCGACCGGGGTGATGGCGATTTGTCCGCTGATTGCGTTGTCGCGGGCGTGCGCGGTGGTCGCGGCCGGGATGATGGCGGGATGCCTGCTGGTTAGCATGGGCTTGGAATGGCGGCGGGGCTGGGGGGTGAAGGTGGCGCTGATTCTGGCGTTCCTGGCCGTGTTGTACATCGGGCTGGACATCGGGCTGTTTGATTTGAAGAAGCGCATGGGGGAACTGAATGTGGCTTATGAACAGCGGGAAGAAATCTGCCGGAAATCGTGGCCGATTGCGAAGGAACATCCGTGGTTTGGCACCGGTCCGGGGACGTTTGCGACCATCTACGAGCTTTACCTGACGGGGCCGACGGACATCTGGTTTGCGCAAATCCACAATGATTTTCTGGAGACCCTGGTGACATTCGGGAAGGTGGGAAGCGGCATATTTATCGTGGCTTTCCTGCTGGTGCTCGCGCGTGGATGGTGGGGGCGGGGCATCCGGCTGGGGCTGGGCTTCCACTGGTTTTTCTGGATCGCATTCGCTGGCCTCGGGGTGGAGGCGCGGTACGACTTTCCGCTGCAGGTTTACTCGGTTCTCTCGTTGTTCGTGATGCTGTCTGCGGTGCTTACATGCATCACCCGGCGGTCGTGAGGAGTTATCTGGGGTGGCGCGAAAATCAGACCAGTTCGAGGTCGCTGGCATCGACCTTGACGGCGGCAGCCTGACCGATGAAATCGAGGCGGAGCAGGACGACGGTGGGCCCGGTGCGATGCTCGACCCAACCTTCCATGCCCCGAAGCGGACCACCTTTGATCAGCACCTTGGTGCCAGGGCCGATCGTGGGTGCGAGGCGGATTTCGACGTTGAGGTCCAGCGATGTGAGAATGTCGTCGAGTTGGCGGGAGAATTCTTCCTGGTCGGGGACATCGAGCAGGTTCGCAACGTAATCGCTTTGGTAAACCTTCTGGCGCTGCGCTTGGGCGAGTTGGAGAAAGACGTAGCCGGGAAAGAGGGGCTTCGCGAAGGTCACGGTCTTGCCGCGATATTTCTTGACGCTTTTGTAGAGCGGCAGCGTGGTGGGGAGAGCTTCACGGCGGCAGTATTCGACGAGTTTCTTTTCACAGCGCGGCCGAGTGTGGGCCACGAACCAGAGCGTTTCTTCCATCGCGGAAACGATGGCGCAGATGCGGCGGGGGAATCAAGTGTGATGGTGGAAACAGGGCTGTGCGACGGAAGTTGCGGGCGACTGATCGGGTGCGAGGGAGGTTGGCGATTGGTCCCGGGACGGTTCAGGCCCGGACTGCCTCATCGCCGGAGCGCAGGCGGGCAAGCAGGCCGGAGCAGCGATCCTCGGCTTTGTGGTTGCGGATGGCGATGCCGAGGGCCTTTTTCTGGCCGATGAGCAGGACCAGTTGCTTGCCGCGGGTTACCCCGGTGTAGAGAAGGTTGCGCTGGAGCAGGAGATATTGCTGGGTGGCGATGGGGATGACGATCGCGGGAAACTCGGAGCCCTGGGATTTATGGATGGTGATGGCGTAGGCAAGGGCGAGTTCGTCAAGCTCGCCGAATTCGTAGGCGACTTCCCGTTGATCGAAGCGGACGAGAACTTCCTGTTCGACGGGATCGATGCGGGTGAGCTGGCCGATGTCACCGTTGAAGATGTCCTTGTCGTAGTTGTTGGTGATTTGCATGACCTTGTCCCGTGGACGGAATTGCCAGCCGAATTTCTCGACCGTTGGTTCATCCGGGACGGGGGGATTCAGGGCGGATTGGAGGCGGAGGTTCAATTCGCGAATGCCGAGGGAGCCGCGGTTCATGGGGCAGAGGATCTGGAGGTCGCGGATGGGGTCGAGTCCGTAACGTTTGGGAATGCGGTGTTGGACAAATTCAACCAGGGTGGTGGCGATGGCCTCCGGATCTTCGCGCTCGAGGAAGTAGAAATCTGATTCAGTGCCGCGCGGGGGCAGATCGGGGAGCAGGCCATGGTTGATGCGATGGGCGTTGGTGATGATGCGACTTCCGGCGGCCTGGCGGAAGACTTCGGTGAGGCGGACGACCGGGAGGACGTCGCTGTCGATGAGGTGGCTGAGGACGAGGCCGGGGCCGACGGAGGGCAACTGATCGACGTCGCCGACCAGGATGAGCGCGGCCTTATCGGGGAGGGCGCGGAGCAGGTGGCTCATGAGAGGAACATCGATCATGGAACATTCGTCGGCGACGAGAAGATCGCAATCGAGGGGGTTGCCGGGGTGATGGGCGAAGCCGCCGCCGCCGGCCTGGATGCCAAGGAGGCGGTGAATGGTCTGGGCTTCGCAGCCAGTGGTTTCAGCGAGACGCTTGGCGGCGCGTCCGGTCGGGGCGCAAAGGCGGACGCGGACGGATTTGGCGCGAAGAATCAGGAGAATGGCGTTGACGAGGGTGGTCTTGCCGACACCGGGGCCGCCGGTGATGACGAGCAGGCGGTGGGTGAGGGCAGTCTGAAGAGCGTGGCGCTGGCTGGGGGCGAGGGATTTGCCGGATTTGGATTCGCACCAGGCGACGGCCTTGTCGAAATCGATGGGCGGATAGTTGGGCGGTGCGGCGGCGAGGGCGTGGATGCGGGTGGCGATTTCCTGTTCAGCCTGCTGGAGTTGGGGGAGAAAAATCATCGGGACGCCGGCGGGCGAATCCCAAACGATGTCGCGATGAGCGAGAGCACGTTCGAGGGCCTGCGTGACAATGGCTTCGGGAACGAGAAGCAGCTTGCCTGCCTCGTCCTTGAGCAAGTCGGTGGGGAGGGCGCAATGGCCCTGGTTGGTCGCTTCGAGGAGGACGTGTTGGAGGCCGGCGTTGGCGCGGAGGAGGGAATCGTGGGGAATGCCGAGCCGCTGGGCGATCTGGTCGGCGGTCTTGAAGCCGATGCCGGAGATATCGCGGGCCAGCAGGTAGGGGTTTTGGCGGACCTTTTCGATGGCGCGGTCGCCGTAGGTTTTGTAGATGCGCACCGCTCGACTGGTGCTGACGCCGTGACTGTGGAGGAAGAGCATGATTTCACGGACAATCTTTTGCTCGGCCCAGGCGTCTTTGATCCGCCGACGGCGTTTGGGGCCGATGCCGTCGATTTCTTCGAGGCGGGCGGAGGAATTCTCGATGGTGTCGAAGATCTTGTCACCGAACTTGGCGACGAGCTTTTTGGCGTAAACCGGGCCGATGCCCTTGACCATGCCGCTGCCGAGATACTTCTCGATTCCCTCGATGCTGGTGGGCGGGGTGCTGGTGAGTTGGTCGGCCTTGAATTGCCGGCCGAACTGGCGATCCTGCACCCAAAATCCCTGGGCATTGATCCATTCGCCGGCGCTGGCGGAGGGCAGGCTGCCGACGACTGTCACGGGGTCGCGTTCGCCGCGGACTTTGACTTTGAGGACCGCGTAGCCGTTGTCGTCGTTGAAATACGTGACCCTTTCGATCAACCCGGCGATGGACTCGGGCGGGCGGGTGGACGGCGGGGAATTCACGGAACTGGCGGGCCGGGGAGCGGCGGGTGGCCTTTCGGAGGACGGTTTACTTGAGCAACCACTGAACGGCGTCGATCACGACGAAGCCGTCGGCACCGGCGTTGGAGATCGTCACGCTGGCGGGCTTGTCCGGGGTGAAGTCGAAGCGGCCGAGGCGGTGGAATCGTTCGTCAATCGCCGGAGTCTTTCGCTGATCGACGAGGACGGTTTCCTTCCCGCCGGCGTGGATGATTTCGACGGCGACCTTCGAGGCGCGGTTGGCGTTGGGCGGGTAGGCGAGGAAGACTTCGTAATGGCCGGATTGCGGAAGTTTTGCCTCGAAGCGCGCGGTGGCCTTGCCGTCCTTCGCCGCATCATCGTGTTTGTAGCCGTTGCCGATGAAGCCCGGGTTGGCGCTGCTGGTTTTCCAATCGCCGGTGAGCTTTGCTTCGTCGTCGTCCACCACCACGCCCGGCAGTTTCTTCGGGTCCACGAAACCTTTGGCGGACCTGGCTTTGCCGCCCCCCGACGTGGTGCCTGCGTACTCGAGGACCTGGCCATCCTTGAGCAGTTGCTCGCGGAGTTGCGTGTAGGGAACGTCTTGCACGGCCAGGTGGCCATCGATGGCCAGCGCGGCGGCGGTGGCGGCGCTCTGGCCGAGAATCATGAAGACGGGTTCCATGCGGATCGAGCCGAAGGCAATGTGGGAACTGGAGACGCAGATGGAGACGAGGAGGTTGTCGGCCTGTCCGCGTTTGGGCACCAGCGATCCGTAGGCGATGGCGTAGGGGGAGATGCCGACGCCGATGTCGCCCTCGTTCTGCACGTAACCTTCGGGGGTGATGTAGCGCTGGACGTTGTGGGAATCGATGGTGTAACTGCCCATGCCGACGGAATCGGGGGTGGGCTTTTTCTTCGTGAGTTCGTTCTCGGTCATCACAAACTGGCCGATCATGCGGCGCGCCTCGCGGACGTAGATTTGGTGCGGCCAGTGGCCGTTGTCCTTGAATTCGTCCCGGGGCAGGCCCCACTTGCGCATGCGTTCCTGGACGGCGGCGGGGATGCGGGGATCGTTGGCGATGAAGTAAAGCCATCCCTGCTGGTAGGTGCGATGCTCGGCGAGAATTTCCCGACGACGCTCGTAGGAGGCCTCGGGATAATCGTAGTTCATGCCGATGTTATCGGTGCTGAAGGGACCGTGGTTGTTCGAGTCGGTTTTGTGATTGGGAATGGGGTCGAACTTGTCGAAAGTCTCCTTCCAACCAGCTTCGTAGATCCGGATGAGGAGTTCGTATTGTTTCGGGTCGTAGCCGTCGGGTTTGGGGAAGGGGAGGCGGTTGTCGGGATGATCGGTGACGCAGTAGCGGTAGCAGTAAGCCTGGACGCGTTTGTCGGCAGAGCCATACTCGCCTGGAGCGTTGGTGCTGATACGCGGGAGCACGCCGGACTTGGGATCGCCCGGAATGACGTAGGGGCTGATGCCGGTTTTGAGCACGCCGAAATGGTGACGGTGATGGAGGACGCCGACCTGGACACCGTTCCATTGTTCGCCGTAAACGGAGTTGGCCTCACGGCCGACGTGGTAATTCACGCCAGCGGCCGCCATAAGGTCGCCCTCGTAGGTGGCATCGATGAACATTTTCCCGGCGTAGGTCTTGCCGTTCAGCATCGTGATGCTCGTGATGCGGGTGCCGGATTTCTTCACCCCCTTTGCGCGATCCAGCCATTCGTCTCGATGGACGGGAATGCCGTATTCCTTCACGTAATCCTCGAACACGCGCTCGGCGACGCTAGGTTCGAAAATCCACATCGTGCGGTTCTCACCGTCCATTGCGGGCGTCCCCTGGCCTTTGTTGCCGTATTCCGATTGCTGCTGCCAACGCCACGTTCCGGGCTTCTGATATTCCTTCCAAACGCGGTGGTAGAAGTCGCGGGAAAGGCCGCCAATGACTGCCTTGTTGCCGGTGTCGGTGAAACCAAGGCCGCCGGCGGAAAGGCCGCCAAGGTGTTTATCGGGACCGACGATGACGACGGATTTGCCGAGTCTTTTCGCCTGCACGGCGGCGATCACGCCGGCGGAGGTGCCACCGTAGATAACGAGGTCGTAGTCGGCGGCGAGGGCGGCGGTCGGATTCGAAAGCAGGGTGACTGCGGCAAGGAAACACGGCAGCGGTGCGAATTTCATGGGGCAGATATAAGTTGGAG
>CAZUUP010000153.1:0-3004 GCA_964623105.1 uncultured Akkermansia sp. | reverse complement strand
GGCGGTATGGCGGGGCGGTGAGGACACCGTCGGTGGCGGCAGGGCGAATGCGGTGCGTCGATGGGCAGGGCGAATTACGTCCGCGCGGCGGCGACGGCGACCCAAGGGAAGGTTGCTCAGTGGGCGGGTTCGGCGATGAGGTCGTAGTCGGTGTGGCCGATGACACGGACGCGGGCGAACTGGCCGACGGGAAGTTTGCCGCGGATGAAGACGCGACCGTCAATGTCGGGGGCGTCTGCTTCGCCACGGGCGACGAGGAAGCGCCCGCGGAGATGGGGGTGTTGCTCGTGGTCGGAACGGATGAGGCCGTGTTCCCACGAACTGACGCTGGCCTTGTCGAGTTGTTTGCCGGTGGCTTCGCCTTCAGTCAGGACAGGGAGGGTGCGACCGAATTGGGCCTGGGCGACGGCGCGGGCAACGAGGAGTTGCTCGGCCATGGCGAGTTCGCGGCGGCGTTGTTTTACGCGGTCGGAGACCTGGTGTTCCATCTTGGCGGCACGGGTGCCGTCCTCGCGGGAATAGGTGAAGATGCCGAGGCGTTCAAAGCGGGTTTCGCGGATGAACTGCCGGAGAACCTCGAAGCTCTTCTCGGTTTCGCCCGGAAAGCCGACGATGAAGGTGGTGCGGAGGGCGATTCCGGGGATGCCGGCACGGATGCGCCGGATGAGCTCGGTGATGTAAGATTGGGAGGTTTCGCGGCGCATGCGCTCGAGCATCGGTTCGTGGATGTGTTGGAGGGGCATGTCCACGTAGCGGGCGACCTTGGGGCAGTCGGCGATGGTGGCGATGAGTTCGTCGGTCCAATGCGCCGGATGGGTGTAGAGCAGGCGGATCCAAAACTCGCCGGGAAGGCGGTTTAATTCGCGCAGGAGAGTGCAAAGGGTGGTGGCGTTGGCGGGAAGCGCGCGGGCAGCGGCGGTGAATTTGTCGGGGGACGAGATGGCGCGGCTGTGGTTGGGGCGGAGGTCGAGCCCGTAGTAGGTCGAGTCCTGGGAGATGAGGTTGAGTTCCTTCACACCATCGGCGAGGAGGCGGCGGGCTTCCTCGACAATGTCCGACTGGGCACGGCTGCGATGGGAACCGCGCATGCGGGGAATAATGCAGAAAGTGCAGGGGTGATTACAGCCCTCGGCGATCTTTACGTAGGCGAAGTGGCGGGGCGTGAGGCGGAAACGGGGCGTCTCGAAATCGGGGATGAAGTCGGGCCGTTGGTGGACATCGACGATGGGGGCGGTGGAATCTTGCGGGGGCGGCGGCGTGACGAGCGTGCGCGTCTTGCCGAAGCGATCGGTGCCGCGGAGGGATTCGTCGTCGGTCGGCGCATCAAGGGGGCGGTTCTTCTCAATTTCTCCGAGGTGGGAGACGATCTTCTTCTTCCGGGATTTGGGTGAAGATTTCTGGTCGAGGCGTTGGGCGCGGTGAGCGAGGGCCTGGGTCACGATGTCGCCGACCTGCGCGACCTGGTCGATGCCCATGAAGGCGTCCACTTCGGGGAGCAGCTTGGGGAGTTCCTCGCGAAAGCGTTGGGGCAGGCAACCGGAAACGATCAGGGCCTGGCCGCGTTGCTGGGCGTCGCGGAGTTCGGCGGATTCGAGAATGGTGTCCACGCTCTCCTCCTGGGCGGCGTCGATGAAGGAGCAGGTGTTGACGATGACGGCGTCGGCCTGGGTGGCGTCATTGGTGATTTCGACGCCGTTGCGCAGAAGTGAGCCCAGCATGATTTCCGCATCCACGAGGTTCTTGGCGCAACCGAGGGAGATCATGCCGACGCGGAGCGGGCGGGACGTGGGGGAGTCGTTTTTCACAAGAGTTGGGCGGAAGGCGGTTCAGGCGTGGGGTTGGGAAAGGATGGTCGCAGTGCGCGGAAGGGTTGTGTTGCGGGCGAGGTTGCCGGGGAACATCCGGGCCGGATTGGTCGCCGGTAGAGTGCCGCGGGAAGCGCGAGGTTTTCTCAGCGCCGGGGCGCGGGGTTGGTGGGAAGCGGCAGGAGTTCACCGCCGGAGTTCGCGGGTTGGTAAACGCCGCGACCGAGTTTGGAGAGCGGGTCTTCGGGCTGTCGATTGCGACAGGCGTTGATGCCCCAGATCAGGAGAATGAGGAGGGCGAAAATGCCGAGGAGCGGAAGGGCGACACGCAGGTTCAGTTTGGAGAGTTGGAGGGCGGCAAAGTCGAGGGGGTTTTTGGAGCTTTCGGAGAGGTTGGGGGGAGCGTTGAATTTTTCGGACTGGGCGAGATCGGCTTCGAGTTGGGTGATGAGTTCGGGGACCTTTAACCGGAGGTAGGAAGCGTAGGTCCGCACGAAGCCCTTGATGTAAATAGGCGCGGAAAAGGTTTCATACTGCCCGGCCTCCAGGGCACGGAGGTAGTCGGACTTGATGTTCGTGGCTTCCGCGACCCGGTTGAGCGGGAGGTTCTGCGATTCGCGGGCCGTGCGGAGTTGTTCGGCTACGGTAGGCATTACGGCAACAGGCTAAGGAAGGGAATGGGGCTTGGCAATCCCGCAAAGCCGCGGGGTGGAGTGAAGATTGGGAAGGGGCGTGAGAGCGGTTGCCGGCTCAGCCGTGTTCGCGAGATCGCAAACGCTGAGTTGATGCGAGCGGCACGCAACGCTGGATGAAGTCCGATAAGGGTGGCCGGCAGCTCACCGCGTTGCAAACGGCGCGGCACGCCATCGTGGATCAACTCATCGAACTCGCGGGGCGGTACGGCGCAGTATGTTCATGAAAAAGTCCTCGCGAAAATGCGTGACTTTGAAGCGCTGCAGGACAGAGGAGAATCAGGGTCAGCATTGACTCAACAGACCTTCAACATTCAGTGAAAAGTGGACCGCCAATCCGGAGTCTTCGCTGTGATGTTTGCGTCTGGGCGGCCATTGGCTTCAGCTTCGCTGAATCGTTGCGGCTCAGAGGCCGGTGGGATGATCGAGGAAGGTCCAGGGGATTTTAAACCTCCGCGACAGGTGTTCGGCGAGGGCTTTGACACCGAAGGTTTCGGTGGCGTAGTG
>CAZUUP010000152.1:0-10680 GCA_964623105.1 uncultured Akkermansia sp. | reverse complement strand
ACCCACTCGTCGGGAGCGACGCCGTCGTGGTGACCGCGTTCGACCATGAAGGGACGGGGGGCGATGAGCATGGCCATCTCGGCGTAGTTGTAGGTATGGCCCAGGTTGAACTCGGGCATTTCGTATTCGCCGGTGAACATGTAGCTGTAGCGGGCCTCGACGGTGACGTTCTTGGTGATCCATTCGTTGAAGTCGGCCGAGCAGATGGAAAGCGCGTAACGATCGAGAAGGGCGGGCAGGCGCATGGCGGATTTGCCGCCGTAAGAGAGTCCGTAGAAGCCGATGCGGGCGGGATCGACGAACGGTTGGGCGGAGAGCCAATCGAGTATGCGCTCGTGCTGGCCGAGGATGACCGAGAAGAGGGAGAGTTTGAGAGGGTTGGCCTTGCGCTGGAGGACGCGGAAATTGTCCTTGCCCCGATACGGGTTGTGGGGGGCGAAGGTGATGAAGCCGCGTTCAGCAAGTCGGGCGGCGAAGGCGCTGTAGTAGCGGAAGCCGTTGCTCTTGGGATCGTCGGTGACGGTGTCCTCGGGGACGCCTTCGAGGCCGTGCTGGCAGACCACGACCGGGCGGCGTTCGCCGGGCTTGAGGTCCTTCGGCAGCAGGAGGTAGCCCCAGGCGAAGACCTCGGGCCAGACGTCGAGTGTGACCTCGTGGGCGGTCCATTTAGGGCGGTCGTAGAGGAGGCGCGTGCGGGGATTGGCCGGTTGGTCGGGAGCGGGCAGGCGGCCGATGACCTCGGACCAAAGGTCTTCCTGAAAAGGTCGGCGGGCGGCGGTCCAGTCGTTGGTGGGAGTCGGGCGAACCTTGTGCCAGAACTGGTCGGCGCGAATCTTCTCGGAGCGACGCAGGAGGGTTTGGGTGAAGGTCTCGAGTTCCTGGATTTGCCGACGCTGGCGGGCGGCGATGTCCACGCGGTCGCGAAGTTCGGCGGGCAGGGTGGCGGGCGGTTCGTTGATGCGCGCGGGCCAACCAAGTCCGGTGAGAAGGCCCTCCAGGGCGGGGACGGAACCGGGCCCGATGGGGGTGCCTTCGTTGCCGTGGAAAAACTTGATGGCCCGGGCGAAGGCGTTGGGTTCACCGAGGAGCGTGCGGGCGCGCTGGACTTCGAGTTCGGTGGAGATGAAGTCGGGAGTTTCCCAGACGCCGGGCGCCGCGCCGGCACGGCCGTCGCGGACTGGAGGCGGGCCGGTAATCTTTGGCGTGGCCGAGTATTCGATCACGAGGGTTCTTGGGGCCACGAGAGAGGCGATTTCAGCGTCG
The DNA here is from genome assembly GCA_964623105.1 of uncultured Akkermansia sp. Taxonomy (GTDB): domain Bacteria; phylum Verrucomicrobiota; class Verrucomicrobiia; order Limisphaerales; family BJHT01; genus BJHT01. Next base: position 9,417 of record CAZUUP010000152.1, on the reverse strand, counting down.
CCGAATTCATGGAGCAGGGCGAAGACGTTGCGATAAATGGGTTCCTGCCAGACACGTTGCCGGGATTCGAAGTATCCGCTGACGAGGGTGGCTTGTATGCGGGTGTCGAGCGCGGCACTGTAAAGGGCCAGCAGTCCTCCCTCGGCAAAGCCGGCAACACCGATCCGGGGTTTGGCAGCGTCAGTACCGAGCGATTCGTTGAGGCTGGCGAACCAGTCCACGGCGGCGAGGATTTTTTGAATTTCGTATCCGATGATGTGCCGGCCCATTTCATAGGCCTGACGGTAAATCCATTCGCGGTGGGGTTGGTTGGTGAAGCGGCCGACGAGCGCGTTGCCGGAATGGGTATCCTGCCGGTCGATGAGGGTGGGGATGAGAATCTGGCAGCCCTGTTCGGCGAGCCGGCGGGCGTATTGCGCGACGGGTGGGAGGCCGGGGGCGAGGCCGAGGAGCATCTCGGGAGTTTGATCGGCATCGGGAATTGCGACCACGCGGGCCACCGGGGCGCGTTTGGGTTGCACGAAGAGGCCCTCGCCGAACACGCCCTCGAAGACCGGCCAGCGTACTGCGTACACGGTGTAAAGGTCGGATTCCGCAGCGCGAGCGGGAGTGGCGGTGCTGCTGACATACTCCAGGGCGGTCACGGGGAGGCGGGCATCGACGACGCCGAGATATTTTCGCAGTCGCGTGCGGTTGGCGGCGACCGACTTCTCGTACGCCTCCGGCGTGGTGAGGTCGCGCTGCCAGAGTTTGGCCCGGCGCGCGGTGGATTGCTCGAGTTCGCGCGTGAGAAAGCGGTCGATACCCGTAACCATTTGCGCCGAGAGATCGCCCTGCAAAAACAGCGGTTGGGTGCCGGCGAGCGGCTTCGGATCCTGCGCGGCGAGCGGCGGGAGGAAACCGAGAGTGGCGACCACGGCGAAGCAGGCAAGGGCCCGGCGGACGGTGACGGGAGCGGGATGAAGCATGAGCGGCATCAGACAAAGTTTAAGGAGATGTCGCAACGGGAAATTCGGGGTTCGACGAAGAGATACGGCCCGAACTACCGGCCTCGGGAGGGCAGGGGACTGCGTCACGGCGGTCAGGGGCGGCTACGGCCGGGCATTTGAGGGCCTGCGGCCGTCGCGGGCGATGGCGGCGCGGAAGTCCGCCAGGGCCCGGAAATACTCGGCCAGGGCATCGACTTCGAGGACACGGGCATCGAAGGCGGCTTGCTCGCGCAACTGGAGGGCGAGCAGATCGGTGGCGCCCCGGCGCAGGCGTTCGGCTTCGGCGGCTTGCAACTCGGCGGCCAGGCTGGCGTTGAGGCGCGCCTGTTGGATCTGCTCATGCGCCGCGCCAAGCGCGGAGGCAGCATCGCGCACCTCGGCGGCGATGCGGTCACGCGCGAAACGCTCCTCCTTCGTGAGCTGTTCGAGCTGACCGTTGAGTTCGGTGACCCGCCCCTTGGCTTCGCTGCGCTGCAGGGGAAGGCGGAATTCCAAGCCCAGTTGCGTGTCCACGTCGCTCTTGTCCTTGTAGAGCTTGCGCCCGAAGTCCTGGCTGATGGCGACGCCGGCATCGAGTTGGGGCAGCAGTTGATTCTTTGCGAGGCGGAGATCCACAGCGAGCTTGTCCATGGCCAGCTTGAGGCGGCGCGGCTCCGGGCGGGCGGTGATGGCCAGTTCGATGTCGTTGTCCAGTTCGGCGAGGTTGGGCGGCGGAGCGGCGGGGAATTCTGCGGGCAGTCGGTCGCGTCCGGCCACGAGGGGGCTGTCCCCGGTGTCGCGATAGAACAAGGACAGGGCGATGGCGGCGGCTTCGAAGCGGCGGCGCGCCTGGACGGTGGCCAGGCCACGGGAGACAATCAGGCGTTCATTGTCTTTCAGGGCAATGCGGGGAATCAGGCCCGAGTTGACCTGATTGGTGAGGGCGCCACCGCGGTCGTTGGCGATCCGCAGGAGATCTTCCGCCAGGCGCAGTCGCTGGCCGGCGGCAAGCCAGGCGTAGTAGCCGACGGAAGCCGCCCGGATGAAATCAAGATGCTGGCGTTGAATGAACGGGTCGGCCAGTTCCTGGTCCAGACGCGCCTTGAGGACGGCGGCGCGGCGGCGGTCGATTGCGCCATCCCGCAGCAAGGGAATGCGGAATCCGAGGCGGGGCTCGCCCGCACTTTGGGTGCGGTCCTTGTCGTAGTCCGGCAAGGTGCCGCCGCGCGTCAACCGGTAGCCGCCGAAGATCGTGCTGCCCCACCAACCCGTGAACTGCTCGAAGCCGGCATCCACGGTGCTGGAATCGTAGAAGCCGGTGGGATTGCTGAATATCTTCGCGAAGACGTTGAAATCAAACGGGGCGCGGGAGCTTCGGAGGCGGCCGGATGCCACATCGCGTTCGATCAGCGCGGCGAGCAGAGGCGGGTATTGGTTGGTGACGCCCGCCAGGACATCTTCCAAATACAGCGGAGCAACTTGTCCGCGCGTCAGGCCTGGTGCCGCGAGACTGATCCAGAGTCCGCCGAGGGCGGCGAACAGAGTGCGGAAGGGGATCATTTGCTTGGCCCCAGTTGTTCCTCGGTGAGAACGGGTGGGAAGCCGTTCAGCTGCCGCCATACTTCGAACCAGAGCGGGACCTGCCGCAGCAGCACCCAGCCGTTGACCCGCACGCCTTGGCGGAGCCAGCGGGCGTCCGGCCAGGGGACTTTTTCGGTGCGGCCATCCGGGCGCTCGACCGTGTCCGGTTTCTCGGCCACCAGCACACGAAACTTGCCTTTGCCGTTGTCGGTGGGATCGACGAGCACAACTTCGCCCCCAAAAGTCCCGCGAGCGACGCTGGGCCAGCCAACAAACTGCAGGGCCGGCCAACCCTCGAACTGGAGGCGTACCGGACTGCCTTCGCGAATCACCTTGCCGGCGGCATCCACCTCCCGCGGGGAGACCAGCGGCATGTCCAGCCCGCTTAACAACAACTCCGCCATGCGGGTCTCGGTCTTGGCGACGATGGTGCAGAGCGGGGAGCCGGCGCGCAGGTAGGTGCCCTCGGTGGCCTGAACGCGAAAGACAATCCCGGCCCGCGGTGCCGTAACTTTCTGCATGAGCGTCTGGCTGATTTGAATGTCGATGCCGACCAGGGATTGATCGACGGCGGCGAGTTCCGCGCGGGCCGAATCGCGTTGGGCCGTGGTGGCGCTCATGGCTGCCCGCAGATCCACCGGGGTGCGATCGAGTTCTGCCTGGGCGCGTTCCAATTCGGCGGCCTGGCGGTCGCGCTCGAGCAGTGCCAGTTCGTAATCGCGTTGCGAGGCGAGCCCGCGCTGATCCTTGAAAAGAGATTTGATGCGATCGAGTTGCTGGCTGGCGGTGTCGGCGGAGAACTTCGCGGCCGCCAGTCGGGTGCGCGCAGCCGCGATGGCCAGCGGGAGGGCACGTTCCTGCTCGGCGAACTGGGCCTGCAACGAGTCGATCCGGGTGCGGGTCGCGTCCCGGCGGGCAATTGCGGCATCGCGCTGCCGCTGCAGGTTGGCCATCAGATTGGGATCGTTGTCCATGATTTCGAAAAGGACCTCGCCGGCCGCAACCTGCTGACCTTCCACCACCCGTGCCTTTTGCAATCGCCCGGTGAGCGGGGCCTCGATCGTGAGGCTGCGCTCGAGGGGGTTGTAGGCCACGACGCGGCCTGTTCCGCTGATGAACTGCCGCCAAGGCAGGAACAGCAGGCCGACCAGCGCCAACACAAAGCCGCATGCCAGCAAGCGGCCGAACCACCGCAGCCACCTGCCCGGGCGGGCCATCTCCAGCGCCCGCATGCCGGAGCGGTGGTCGAGCAATGGCATGGCGGCTCCAGACGCCGGCGGCGGGTGATGGGAATCGGCTGCGGCGCTCATTTTACCGGCGGATTGGGGGTGGATTGGGTCGGTTGGGCAAGATGGAACTCGCCCAGGTGAATTATCGGATGGCAGCGCGCCACCCAGTCGGGGTCGCGGGTGACCAGGACGAGCGTCCATCCTTGAGCGGGGTCGAGCAACAAAGACTGCAGGGTGGGAAGGAACTCGGCATCCAATCCTTCCAGCGTCTCATCCACCAGCAACAGGCGGGGCCGTCCCACGATGGCCCTTGCCACCATCAAGAGGCTGCGCACGGAACTCGACAACGGCGCTCCACCCGGTTTGAGGCGTGTGTCCAATCCTTCAGGGAGGCGTAGAAGCGTATCCAGCAGCCCGACCTTTTGCAGCGCAGCCTGCACCTCCTGCAAGGAGACTTCGGGGCGTCCCAAACGGACATTTTCGATGACCGATCCGGCCACGAGGTCGTGTCCGCGCACCAGCGCGACATCGCGACGGATGGCGTCGTGCCGCCAATGTCGCAAATCCAACCCGTCCAGCAGGGTGGTTCCCGACCGTGGTTGACGCAGTCCCGCGAGAATGTCCAGCAAGGTGCTGGCTCCGTGGCCAGCCGCACCAACCAGTCCGACCCTTGCTCCGGGCGGAATGCGGCAGGAGAAATTCTCCAGCACTGGCGGCGACGAATCATAGGCAAAAGTTACCTCGCGCATTTCGACCGCCATGCCTGCAGCAGCACCGGGAGTGGGATTCTCCCCGGATTCCCGCTCGATCGGCAGATCGACCAGATAGCCGAGTTTGTCCACCGCCGCCAAGGCGTCGTACCAGCTTTCGAGTTGCTTGCCGAGCTTGTTCAAGGCGGAGACGATCGCGGCCAGGATCAACTCGCTGGCCACCAACTGGCCGAGCGTCAATTCGCCGCGCAGAACCAACCAGCCCCCAATTGTCAGCACGGCGGCACTGGCCAGGGCCTGGACGATCAGAAGGCTGATCACCTGACCCATCAGGACCCGAAAATGCGAGCGACGGGTGGCGACGTAATCCTGAGCAAGATGGTCCGCCCGTTGGCACGCCAGTTCCGCGCCTCCCCGGCTGCGGAATGCGAGCGGGAACATGACCATCTGTTCCAACCAGCCGACCAGCGCATGTTTGGCATAGGATTCCTGGATGCTGGTCCGCACTCCCCGTCGGGCTGGAAGGAACACCACGGCGACGATCAGGACCAGCAGGACCAGCGCGAAGGACAGCAACATGGGGTGGTAGATGCCCAGCACCAGCAGCCCCATGACGGTGCTGAACAGCGTGTTCAATCCATCCAGCAGCAGAGTGGTCGTGCTTTTCTGGAGCACCACGACATCGAAAAAGCGATTGATCAATTCCGGACCCTGGCGGCTGTCGAGCGCTTCCATGCGGACGCGCGGGAGGCGGTAGGCCAGGTCGGCCGCCATCCGGACAAAGAGTCGGCATTGGATCTGCTCCATGACAATCGCCTGGGCGGCTCGAATCAACGCCAGCAGCGTCAGGAGAGAAAGCAGCGCCAGCGCCAGGATCATCAAGGCCTGCACATAGACCTGCTGTTCGCCCCCGAAGGCGATGTTGTTCACCACGGCATCTACAGCCAGCGGGGTGGCCAGATACAGGAGCCCGGCGATGAGAGAAAAGAGCACGATGCTCCTGATCTCGGCGCGCTCGGCCCGCAGCAGCGAAAGGAAGCGGCGAAATGGCGGTGGGTGAGCGTGTCCGCCTCCGTGTTCGGCCGTTGTGGATCCGGTTGACATCGCAAAAACGATTGATTGAGACCGACTATATTTTTGGCACTCGCCCAGCCGTGCGGGGCGGGAAAGTAGCCCGGGAAATTCTGGTGTCAACCGAATGGAGACAGATCGCGTGGAACTGGGTGTATCCTGAGCTTTTGCGGGGGCTTGCGCTCGCCACCAGCCGTGGGGGCGCCAAGGCCAGTTCCGCTGCGACGGCGGTCGCATTGGACTGGAGAATCCACTGAGGCCGAGAAGGGATGCACGCGCTGTGAAAGTGTCTCCGGGGATTGCCTCGCTCAAGCCGCCTGAACTTGGACCCGGCCCTGGCTCATTTTGAAAGGCGGAATTCGGAATGCGCGCCAAGGGTGGACGGCCTGACAAGGCGATTTTCGAGGTCCAAAGGCCGGCGGGGATGCTCGGTTGAAATCGGGTTGATGGCTTGCGTTTTGATGTCTTCGACGGTTTGCTCCTGTCCGGTCATCTTGTCCGGTGGTTCGAAACGCACCAAACTCCTCAAAGCCCGATGAAACTTCCGATCTTGTTCCTGCTAACAGGTCTTGCCCTCCAAATCACCTCGGCATGGGGTGCCCAACTGTTTCACGTCTATGCGCCTTGCAGCATCAGCGGCCGGGTGGTTGTGGTGGAGGCGAGACCGGACGGGGACAAGCTCGCGTTGAAACTCGCGGGTGAGGTCAAACTCGGCTTTCCGGTGTCCACCATCACCAAACATCCCACGCGGCCGCTGCTGTACGTCGCACCGCCTTCGGGGGCCGAGGGCAAGGCGAAGGGAGCTGTCATTGCGCTGAAGGATGACGGCACAGTTGTGCGACATACGGAGTTCAATTTCCAACATCCATCAGCCTACCTCAGCCTCGATCGCAACAGCCGGTTTCTGCTCAGTGCCGATTACGGCAAGGGCTTTGTCGATGTCTATGCGCTGGATGAGTCGTGCCTGCCCGTCAAGCGAGTGGCCGGCCTGAATGAAGGACGACCCACGGCGCACTGCATTATGACCTCGCCGGACAACCGCTTCGCCTATGTGTCGTATGTCAAAGAGAACAACGGCCTTTTCCAGTACCGTTTCGACGGAGCCACCGGGCAGTTGACAGCGCTGGAACCGAAGGATGCCAATCCGCCCGCGGGCACCGGGCCGCGGCACATGGCCTTCCATCCCTCGAAGCCGATTGTGTTCTTCAGCAACGAGCAGCATCTGGGGGTTTCGGCCTACGAAGTGGAAAAGACGGGCCAACTGAAGTTGCGCCAGGTTTGCGACGCGGTTGGCAGGGAGCAGCCGAAGGATGGCGTGAGTTCATCGGACATCGTGGTTACGCCGGATGGCCGTTACCTGTTCGCCGGCATCCGGGGGCACACCCGGGCCTTTGACTGGATCAGCCGGTATCGGATCAGGGAGACGGGCGAGTTGGAATTGTTGGGATTGACGCCGGCGGAAAAGATTCCTTGGGGATTGGCGATTTCGCCGGACGGAGCGTATCTGCTGGCGACATCGTTCGACGCCGGGACGTTGATGGCGTTTCGGGTGACAAGCGCCGGGGAACTCGTTCGTGCCGGCGGGCTCGCGCTGGAGAAGAATATCTTTTCCATCGTGACCCGCTGACGGGCGGATCGATGCCCGGCGGCGGCGGGAGATCGGGCTGCCGCTTTGTCGGCGCGCGGGGTGGCGGTGGGGCGGTTTTTGGGAAAAGGTTTTGCTGTGAAATTGGCGGGCTTTGGCATTAGTGGTTCATTCTTGCTGTGGGGAATGCTGCTACTGGCGGCGGTCCCGGGGCGGAGCGCGGCCGACGAAGCGGGCAATTGGCCGGCTTTCCGAGGAGCGGGTGCCAGCGGGGTGCAGGACGGGCTGAATCTGCCCGCCCATTGGGATGCGGAGACGGGGGAGGGGATTCGATTCCGGGTGGGGATTCCCGGGTTGGGACACTCCAGCCCGATCGTCTGGGGGGAGCGGCTGTTTGTCACGACGGCGGTGAGCAGCGATCGGGAGGCCAGTTTCAAGCCGGGATTGTACGGCTCCGGGGAAGCATCCAGCGACCGCTCGGTGCATGAATGGAAAATCCTGTGCCTCGACAGACGGAGCGGAAAAGTTTTGTGGGAACGGACGGCCGCAAAGGGAGTTCCGAGGGACAAACGCCACATCAAATCGTCTTACGCCAACTCCAGTCCGGTGACGGACGGGCGGATGGTAGTCGCCCTGTTTGGATCGGAAGGGTTGTTTGCCTACACCGTTGATGGGGAGCTGCGCTGGAGGAAGGACCTCGGACGCCTGGATGTCGGGGCTTACGATCTGCCGAGTTATGAGTGGAGCGGCGCCAGTTCGCCCATCATTCATGCGGGGCGGGTCATTGTGCAGTGCGATCAGCAGCGGGGCTCTTTCCTGCTGGCGGCGGACCTGGAAACGGGCGAGACGGTTTGGCGGACATCGCGGGACGAACTGCCGTCGTGGGGCACGCCCACGGTTTATCCGGGAAAGACCCGGGAGGAGTTGATCACGAATGGGTCGAACTTCATTCGCGGGTATGATCCGGCAACGGGGGTGGAACTCTGGCGGTTGGGGGGCAGTTCCAAGATCACCGCCCCGACACCCGTGTATGCTGGCGAATTGATCATTGTCGCGAGCGGACGCGCGCCGGAGCGTCCGATCTTTGCCATCCGGCCGGGGGCGGCGGGTGAAATCACGTTGCGTGATGGTGCGACGCGGAGCGAATTCGTGGTCTGGAGCAAGACGCGCCGCGGCGGCTACATGCCGACGCCGCTGATCTACCGGGGGCAGGTTTATGTGCTCAACAATGATGGATTGCTGGGTTGCTACGATCTGGGCACCGGTGCCGAACATTATCTGGAGCGGGTGCCGCATCGTTCCTTCGGATTTAGCGCCTCGCCGGTGGCGGCGGATGGACGGGTATATCTGGCCGGGGAGGATGGATTGGTGTTCGTCGTCGAAGCAGGACCCCGGTTGAAGCTGCTGGCGACCTGCCGGGTCGGCGAACCGCTGATGGCGTCGCCGGCGCTCGCGGGCGGCGCGCTTTATTTGCGGGGCAGTCGGCACTTGTTCGCAGTCGGCCGGTGAAGCAGCATCGCCAACACTTTATGAAAACACCTCGAATTCTTTTCCTTGCCCTTTGGAGCGCCGGCCAGGTGATTGCCGCGGAACCGGAGGCGCGAACTCCGGCGGCGGGCGGAGGGATGGAAAAGCTGGTCTTTCACACGGATTGGAAAGGGGAACGCATCGCACTGCCGCCCACGTTTGCGCCGACGATGAAGCTCAAGGGCATCGAGGAAATCCGTTTCGCGCCCGGAATGTTCCGGGCGCAGGCGGATTCGTTTTTCAGTTATGCGTTTGTGTTCTCCGTGGCGAAGGAGCAGGAACTGACGGAGGAAGTCATCCAACGGGAGATGCTCACTTACTATCGGGGCTTGTCGGAGTCGGTCTCGCGGGGCAAGGGCCAGACGGTGGACACGAGCAAGTTCACCTTCGCAATGAAGCGGTCCAAGCAGGCGGAGGGGGTGCCGGCGCAGGTCGGGGACGCGGCGCAGGTGGCGCAGTACACGGGGGACCTCGCCTGGGTGGAGCCATTCGCGACCGGCAAGGAGCAGGTGCTGCATTTCGAGTTGCAGGCGTGGTCGGCGGCGCGCACCGGGAGGAACTATCTGTTTGTGTGCGTATCGCCGAAACCTTCCGGAGGCAACGCCGCGATTTGGACGGAACTGCGCAAGCTCCGCCGCAGCTTCGAGTTTGTGGCGATGCCGGGCAATTAGAGCGAGCACCAAGGACGGCAGTTTGTCAGCAAGGCCCTCGCCTATGCCGAGGCCAACCCGCAACTGGTTCCGCCC
>CAZUUP010000151.1:2483-10740 GCA_964623105.1 uncultured Akkermansia sp. | reverse complement strand
GACACCCGCCGTTCCCGCCGTCGTCGTCGAGTCACCTCGCACCACCGTCCCCGTTGTGACCATCACCCCGTCACCCGACATCCCCGCCAAAGGCAAAGGCCCCATTCCCGCGCCCATCGAGTCTTCCCTCATGAAACTCGCCATGGCCAAAACCGAGGAAGTCAAAGCCAACCCCAATCCCCCCGCCAGCCCCGCGCCCGCCACCGTCGCCACCATACCGCCCGCCACCGTCGCCCCGCCGAAACTCCCCGACGACCTCCCCACCGACGGCGCCAAACCCCGCGCCTGGTACCAACGCCTCTTCGCCAAAAACAACCGCGCCCCCGTCCGTCCCGGTGCCGACGAACCCGCCGACTCCACCACTCCCGCCCTCAAGCCCGCGCCCGGCAGTCCCGAAAACCCCTCCCGCAAAGTCATCACCCGCGAAGGCCTTGTCAGCAGTTGGGTCAGCTCCCAGGCCCCCAGCAGCTTCGCCCTCGAAGACCCCCGCACCAGCAAGGTCATCGGCTACCTCCACTCCACCAACAACAGCCTCTCCATCAAAATGCTCAGCGGCCGCCGCGTCATCGTCACCGGCACCGAAACCATCGACCCCCGCTTCCCCGCCACCCCTGTCCTGACCATCGAGACCCTCAAGACCATCGATTGATCCATGGATAACCTCATCGATGGCCGCGCCATTGCCGAACAAATCCACGCCGAGACCGCCGCCCGCGTCACCGCCCTCAAAAGCCGCGGTTGCCAGCCTTCGCTAACCTTCCTCCGCGTCGGCGAAGACCCCGCCTCCAAGGTGTACGTCGGCATGAAAGAGCGCACCAGCGCCCGCCTCGGCATCCACTCCCAAACCCACGTCCTCCCCGAAAACACCACCCAGGAAGAACTCCTTCGCCTCATCACCCGCCTCAACGCCGACCCCGCCTGCCACGGCATCCTCGTCCAGGCCCCGCTCCCCGCCCACATCCACGCCCCCACCGTTTTTGCCACCGTTTCGCCCGCCAAGGACGTGGACGGCTTTCACCCCGTCAACATGGGCCGCCTCCTCCTCGGCGACCCCGGCGGCTTCACCCCCTGCACCCCCGCCGGCGTTCACGAACTCCTCATCCGCTCCGGCGTCCCCATTCCCGGAGCCGAAATCGTCGTCCTCGGCCGCGGCAACATCGTCGGCAAACCCATGGCCGCCATCCTCCTCCAAAAGGCCCGCCACGCCGACGCCACCGTCACCCTCTGCCACTCCCGCACCCGCGACATTTCCGCCCATTGCCGCCGCGCCGACATCCTCATCGCCGCCATGGGCGTCCCCGAATTCCTCCAGCCCAGCATGGTCAAACCCGGTGCCGTCGTCATCGACGTCGGCGTCAATCGCGTCCCCGACCCCGCCGCCAAAGGAGGCAGCCGGCTCGTCGGTGACGTCGCCTTCGCCGCCATCCAGCCCATCGCCGGAAAGATCACCCCCAACCCCGGCGGCGTCGGCCCCATGACCATCGCCATGCTCCTCCAAAACACCGTCCGCGCCGCCGAACTCGCCTCCGGAACCGCGCCGCGCTGACCCGCGACTCATCAACCTGACCCCTCGGCTCAACCAACTCCAAACCCATTCATGAACCCCACCCGCATCCTCCCCGACCTCCAATGCTCCCTCCTCTGTGAAGACGTCCGCCAGGAAGCCAACGGCAACTTCATCCTCATCGGCGTCGCCAGCTTCATCCGCGTCCCCCAACTCCCCATCGTCGCCTTCAAACTCTCCATCTTCAGCCGCTGGACCGCCGGCTTCGGCACCTTCACCGAAACCGTCCGCCTCCTCGCCCCCGACCAGATGACCGTCCTCCGCACCGCCCAGGTCAAATTCGTCCTCCAAGACCCCGCCCACAACGCCACCAACCTCAGCGTCTTCACCCAGGTCGAATTCACCCAGGACGGCGTTTACTTCGTCGAAGTCCTCGTGGACAACGTCATGAAACTCCGCTACCCGCTTCCCGTCATCGTTGTCCCCCCGCCCGCCAACCAGACCGAAGCCCCCGACACCGGGGAAAAAACCGCGTGACCCCGGCCCCCGCACCACCTCACCCGCACCCGCCCCATCCCGTCGCGGGGCCATAACCCCTCCCCCGCGAACACCGCTGCCTCCACCCCATGGCCACGCCCCGCCACGCCGCCGCCACCGACACCTGGCGTCCGCCGCGCCCCTGGCAACCCCTCACCTTCCGCGGCGTCGCCGCCTTCTCCCTCGCCACCGCCACCCGCACCTACCTCGTCCAGTTCGTCGTCCTCGTAATCTCCGTCGCCTGCCTCCTCCAAACCCTCGAACTCACCTGGTGGCCCGCCGTTCAGACCGCCATCCAAAACCTGCCCCCCACCGGCGCCATCCGCCGCGGCCAGCTCGAATGGCCCGGCGAACCCCTCGCCATCCTCACCGACTCCCAAACCCTCGCCATCCTCGTCGATGCCGCCGGCCGCCACGAGAGCGGCCAGGTCGCCGACTTCCAGGTCGAAATCGCCCCCAAAGAATTTCGCTTCCGCTGCCTCCAGCAAACCCTCGTCGCCGACTACGAACCCGTCTGGCAGATTCCCCTCAACAAACCCGAACTCGTCCCTTGGTGGGGCGCCTGGAAACCCGCCATCATCGCCGTCACCGCCATCGTCGCCGCCATCGCCCTCTTCAGCACCTGGTTCCTCCTCGCCAGCCTCTACATGCTCCCCCTCCGCCTCCTCGCTTTCGTCGGCCGTCGCTCCATCACCTTCGGCGGCTGCTGGCGCATCGCCGCCATGGCCCTCATGCCCGGCGCCCTCCTCCTCAGCCTCGCCCTCCTTGCCTACGGCTACATCCGCCTCCCGATTCTTGTCCTCGCCGCCATCTTCATCCTCCACCTGATCCTCGGCTGGGTTTACGCCTTCTTTGCCATTCTCCATCTCGATACCCTCGCCGCCGTCGCCGCCGCCAAAGCTGCTGCCAACCCCTTCGTCCCCTCAACTCCACCCGCACAAACTCCCACTCCCACCCCCGCCCCCGCTCCCACTCCCGAACCCGAACCCGAGCCGGAATCAGAACCCGAACCGGCACCTGCAACCGAACCCGAGCCTCCGCCCAAACCTGCCCGCCGCCCTCCCGCCAACCCCTTCGCCGCCCCCGAAGAATAAGCCGCGTCCATGCCGTCGAGGGGATTTGCTTCGACCACACAGACACCATGAATACTGAGACGAGCGACGACCGTCCGCGGCGACCGGAAGTCACCAATCAGTGAAGCACAAACGACCAGCGAGTCCCTGGCTTCCCTCTGTGTCCATCGCGTCTCTGTGGTCACAAGATTCGGTTCGCCTGAACGGTGACGCCTGACGCGCCACCCCCCCATCCCCGCTCACCCTCCCGCAATCCGTCGCCGCGCAAATTCCCGCGCCGCTTCTGCCGTGGTGATCTCCTCCAGCAACTGCTTCTCCCGGATTTCCGCCAGCAACGCCCCCAGCGCCGGGCCCTCCGTCAGCCCCAACCCCTTGAGATCCGCCCCCGTCAGCAACGGCGGACGCAGCGGCGGTTTGCGCCCCAGTTCCGCCTCCTGCTCGACCAGAAACCGGTGATTGCTCAGATCGCCGTTCGACGCCAGGCAGTCCAGCCGGTGCAGTTCCAACTCCAGCCGAAACGTCGGCCGCAACAACAACCGGTTCAACGTCGATCGCCGCATCTGCCGAACATCTTTGAACTGCATGTGCAACCGCACGCAGGTCACGATCTCCTCGATCTGCCGGCGGGGAAACCGCAGCCGCTGCAAAATCACCTCGCTCATCTCCGCCCCCACCTTCTCGTGCCCGTAAAAATGAATCTGTCCCGTCGCCGGATCGCGCTCCGCCGTCGCCGGCTTGCCCACGTCATGCAACAGCGCCGCCCACGGCAATCCCGGCGCCGCATCCGCCGGCAGATGCTCCAGCAACAGCGTGATGTGCCGGAAAACATGCCCCTCGGGATGATACGTCGGCGACTGCTCACACCCCTCCGTCGCGGCGATCTCCGGCAACACCTCGGCCAGCAACCCGCTCTCCCGCAACAGCTCCAAACCGCGCCCCGCATGCGGCGGGCGAAACAGCTTGAGCAGTTCATCCCGAATCCGCTCGGCGCTCACCGTGCGGATCGCCGCGACATTTTCGCGGATCGCCCCCAGCGTCCCCGCGTCCACCGTGAACCCCAATTGCGCCGCGAACCGCACCGCCCGCAACATCCGCAGGTGATCCTCCGCAAACCGTTCCCGCGGATTGCCAATCGCGCGGACAATTCGCGCCGCCAGATCCGCCCGCCCGCCCACCCAGTCATGCAACTGCCCCGTCACCGGGTCGAGAAACAACCCGTTCACCGTGAAATCCCGCCGCACCGCATCCGCCTGCGCATTGGCGAAACTGACCCGGCTCGGATGCCGCCCATCCTCGTAATCCGCCTCCGCCCGAAACGTCGCCACCTGCAAATTGTGTCCGCCCTCGACCACCACCACCACGCCAAACTGCCGCCCCACCGGCACCGTGTGCGGAAACAGCTTCTCGACCTCCGGCGGCCGCGCCGACGTCGCAATGTCGTAATCGTGCGGCTCTTTCCCCAGCAACTGATCCCGCACGCAACCGCCCACCCAGAACGCCTCGTGCCCCCCCGCCTGCAAACGGCGCACCACTCCCAGCGCGTGGTCGCGCAACGCCCCCGACGAAATGGTTTTCTCTTCCAACATGCCCGGCAATTTCCCCAATCCTTCCGCACCGCCCCCGCCGAAGCCAGCGCGGAAAATCGCCCGCTTCGCGCCCGACCGCAAAAAGGTCTCCCATTCCTGAATCATTCCCCCACCATCCCAATCCAACCTGGACGCATCCGCAAAACCCATGAATCCACTTCTTCCCTCTCTCGCCGCGCTCCTTCCCCTCCTCGCCCTCGCCTTCTTCCCCACCCCTGCGCTCGTCGCGCAAGACGCACCGAAGCTCCGCATCATCGTCTTTGGCGCCCACCCCGACGACGCCCAATACAAAGCCGGCGGCACCGCCGCCAAATGGGCCAAACTCGGCCACAAGGTCAAACTCGTCTCCGTCACCAACGGCGACATCGGCCACTGGCAGACCGCCGGTGGACCGCTCGCCCAACGTCGCCTCGCCGAGGTTAAAAAGGCCGACGCCATCGTCGGCGCCGCCACCGAGGTCCTCGACATCCACGACGGCGAACTCCTCCCCACCCTCGAAAACCGCCTCAAACTCATCCGCCTCATCCGCGAGTGGCAGGCCGACATCGTCATCTCCCATCGCCCCTGGGACTACCATCCCGACCATCGCTACGTGGGCGTTCTCGTGCAGGACGCCGCCTTCATGGTCACCGTCCCGTTCATCTGTCCCGACGTCCCGCCCCTCAAGAAAAACCCCGTCTTCCTCTTCTCCAGCGACGGCTTCAAAAAACCCTATCCCTTCCAGGCCGACATCGCCGTCGCCATCGACGACGTCTTCGACCAAAAACTCGCCGCCATCCACGAAATGCCCTCGCAGCATTACGAAGGCGGCGCCAACGGCAGCGAGGAACACCTCAAACAAGTCCCCCCCGCCAACGACGTCGCCGGCCGCAAACAATGGCTCCGGGCCCGCTGGGAAGCCCGCCAGGGCAACGAGGCCAACCGCTTCCGCGAAACGCTCCTCAAATGGTACGGCCCCGAACGAGGCGCGGCGGTGAAGTTCGCCGAAGCCTTCGAAATCTGCGAATACGGCCGCCAGCCCACGCCCGCAGAAATCAAGACGCTCTTCCCCTTCTTCCCCTGAATCATCCCCATATCGCAAACCCCACCACCAACCACGCCACCCCACCCCAACCACCATGCGCCACCTCCTCATCCTCCTGCTCCTCGCCACCACGGCCTCCGCCGCCGAGCCCCGCCCCAAACAGCTTCGCGCCGGCGCCGCCACCGCCAACCTCACCCCGCCCCTCGGCTCCGACATCATCGGCGGCTTCCTTCCCTTCCCCGCCACCCACATCCACGATGAACTCCTCGCCCGCTGCCTCGTCCTCGACGACGGCACCACCCAGATTGCCCTCGTCGTCTGCGACCTCCTCGGCCTCCACCGCAGCGTGAGCGTCGAGGCCCGCAAACTCATCGAGGCCGCCACTGGCATTCCCGCGGGCAACGTCATGATCTCCGGCACCCACACCCATTCCGCCGCCAGCGCCCTCGGCACCACCCCGCGCGGCTACTTCTCCGACCGCGAACTCGATGACTACCAGCGCTTCGTCGCCCGCCGCGTCGCCGATGGCGTCCGCAACGCCGCCAATCTCCTCCGCCCCGCGCAAATCGCCTTTGGCACCGCCGACGCCCCCGAACACGTCTTCAACCGCCGCTGGTTCATGAAGGAAGGCACCGTCCCCGTCACCCCCTTCGGCACCAAGACCGACAAAGTCAAAATGAATCCCCCCGGCGGCAGCCCCGACCTCGTCGAACCCGCCGGCCCGACCGATCCCACCGTCTCCTTCATCGCCCTCCGCGAACCCGGCGGCCGCCTTATCTCCCTCTTCTCCGCCTATTCGCTCCACTACGTCGGCGGCGTAGGCGGCGGGCACATCTCGGCCGATTACTACGGATTCTACTGCGAGGCGTTGAAGAAACTGCAACCCGGCGCCGACAACGATCCGCCCTTCGTCGCCCTCCTGGCCAACGGTACCAGCGGCGACGTCAACAACATCAACTTCCGCACCCCGCGCCCCGGCAAACCGCCCTACGCCCAGATGCGCCACGTCGCCGACGACCTCGCCCAAAAAGTTCACGCCGCCCTCGCCAAAGTCACCTGGCAGGACCAAGCCCCGCTCGCCGCCCGCTACCGCGAACTCGACAACGTCGCCTGGCGCCAGGTCCCGCCCGAACTCCTCGCCTGGGCCAGGGAAGCCGACGGCAAAGCCACCGGCCCGCTCGGCAAGGCCAACCTCTCCGCCATCTACGCCGGCCGCGTCCTCCGCCTCGCCCAGGCCAGCCCGCAAACCAAGGCCCCCGTCCAAATCTTCCGCATCGGCAACATCTGCCTCGGCACCACCCCCACCGAAACCTTCGCCGAAACCGGCCTCGAGTTCAAAAAACGCAGCCCCTTCCCCCACTCCTTCCTCGTTGAACTCGCCAACGGTTACTACGGCTACATGCCCACCCCCCGCCACTTCGCCCTCGGCGGCTACGAAACTTGGGCCGGCACCAATTACCTCGAAGAACAAGCCTCCGTAAAAATGATGGACGCCCTCCTCGCCCTCGCCAAAGAACTCCACGACTCAACCAAATGAAACTCCCCCGCCCCCTCTCCCGCCTTCTCTCATTCCCTCCCTCCCTCCTTCTCTCCGTCACTCTCTCCCTCCTTCTCCCCCTCCCCTCCCCACTGCACGCAGGCGACCCCGTCAACCCCGTCGAGTTCCGCCACGCCCGCATCACCGACACCTGGGCGAAATACTCCACCATCCTCTCCTTCGGCCGCGGCCAGACCCTCGCCCTCGTGGACGACGGCTGCAAACTCGCCATGCCCGAATGGACCGCCACTGTGGACGGCGTCCCCAAGGTCCGCGTCGCCTGGGACGCCGTCGATGGCGATCCCGACCCCAAGCACGAAGGCCGCGGCTATCACGGCTCCACCATCGGCATTCCCTCGTCCCTGAACTTCAACGGCAAATGGGGCGTGGCCTACAACAACCAGGTCGCCGTCCTCCGCGGACTCGAATGCTGCCACTGCAAGACCGCCGACAGCGTCCCCCTCGCCCGCGCCCTCCAATGGATCATCGACCACCACGCCGAACACCGCATCACCACCGTCAACCTCGCCCCCGTTGACGACCTCGCCCACGCCGCCCCCGTCCCCACCGAGATCGACGCCCCGCTCGCCAAACTCCGCGAACTCGGCATCTGGGTCAGCGCACCCGCCGGCAACCACCACTTCACCAACGGCATCTCCTGGCCCGCCTCGCAGCCCAACTGCTTCGCCATCGGCGCCGTCAAACCCGGCAAGGACCTCGTCATCCTCGATCGCCACGCCAAGATCGTCCTCGTCGTCCCCGCCTCCGCCACCAGTTCCTCCAACGCCATCGCCTGCGGCGCCGCCATGATCCTCCGCGAAGCCATCGACAAGGCCGGCTACCGCTGGCAGACCCACGGCAAAAACCTCCCCGAAGCCATCCTCGCCATCTTCCAAAAAACCGGCCAGCCCGTCCCCGACCCCGCCACCGGCCTCACCTTCCCCCGCCTCGATCTCCTCGCCGCCGTGGACTTCGTGATGAAAAAGCAGTGACCCG
>CAZUUP010000151.1:0-2383 GCA_964623105.1 uncultured Akkermansia sp. | reverse complement strand
CATGCCCAAACTGATTCTCCTCCCACTCGCTCTCTTGCTGGCCGCCAACGCACCCGCCCGTGCCGCCGACCTCGTGCTGCTGCAAGACGCCAAGTCCGATTACCAGATCGTCCTTCCCGAGACGACCGCCACCCCGGCCCTTTCCAACGCCCTCGCCCAGACCGCCCGCCTGCTGCAAACCGCCTTCCAAGCCAACGGCGCCGCCCTCCCCATCACCAGCGAAGCGAAGCGCGACCCCGCCAGGCCCGCCATCTTCCTCGGCGACACCGCCTTCGCGCGGAGCCAGGGCATCGTCGTCGGCAAGCTGCGCGGCTGGAGCTACGTGCTGCACGCGAGCGGCCGCGACCTCATCATCGCCGGCCGCGAGCAACCCGCCCCCGGCAAAGCCCAGACCTCCCGCCGGGGCGAGTGGGACCGCCTCGGCACCGCCAAGGGCGTCACGGATTTTCTCCGGCAATACCTCGGCGTGCGCTTCCTCTACCCCGACCTCCCGCCCCGCCAGGCGGTGAAAGACGCCACGCGGCTGGACCTGCTCGCCTCCCCCGCCTTCGAGTTTTTGTCCACCCCGCGCGTCGCCGTGCCGGCGGATTTGCACATCGAGAAGACGCCGGTGTTCGACTCCTGGACCGGCTATCCGCCGCGCGGAGGATTCTACGAGATCGCCAACAACCGCTTTCCGCGCGTGGACGACCCCTTTGGCGGCCACACTTGGGAACGCGCCGTGCCGCCCGAGAAATACCTGCCCGCCCACCCGGAATACTTCGCCCTCATCGGCGGCCAGCGGATGAACCCCAAAGGCGTCAACGCACAGTACTGCATCTCCAATCCCGAGGTGCAGGAACTGTTCTATCAGGACCTGATCAGCTGGCTCGACGACGGCTACCAGTCCGTGGACCTCGGCCAGCCCGACGGCTTCCGCGCCTGCCAGTGCGAGCCCTGTGCGAAGCTCTTCGACACCGGCGGCGACTGGAGCGAGAAGCTCTGGATTCTCCACCGCAAACTCGCCGAACGCGTGCTCGCCTCCCATCCCGGCAAGATCGTGAACATGACCAGCTACATCCTCACCGCCAATCCACCCAAATCTTTCAAGCAATTCCCCGCCAACGTCCAAATCATGCTCACCGGCACCAACGAGGAGGATTTCGCCCCATGGCGTGGACACGTCGTCCCCCAAGGCTTCACCGGCTACATCTACAACTGGTGCCCGAACCTCAGCACGCGCTACACACCCATGCGCACCCCGGGCTTCATCGAGACGCAGGCCAAACGTCTCGTGGACAACCGCATCCAGTCCGTTTACCAGGACGGTCCCGGCACACTCCACGGCCTCGAAGGCCCGGTCTATTACACGATGGGCCGGATGTTCGACGACACCCGGACCAACCAGGCCCGGGTGCTCGTGCACGAGTTCTGCGGTGCCGCGTTCGGCAAGGCCGCCCCGCCCATGCTCCAGTTCTACGACCAGCTCTACCACGCCATCGAACTCTATGCCCGCCACCTCGGCACCCGCGACCCCGCGTGGACCTACACCGACATCTACGGCCGCCGCCGCAAACACCTCACCGATCCCCTGCAATTCCTCGGCTTCTTCTACACCCCCACGCTCCTTGCCGCGCTCGAAACCCAGCTCGCCCAGGCCGAAAAACTCGCCCCCACCGACAAGGTCAAAACCCGCCTCGCGCTCGTCCGCCGCGAGTTCGACTACCTTCGCGGCCTCGCCCGCGTCGTGCATCTGAACCACGCCTTCCAAATCCAGCCCGACCGCGCCGCGCGCGACCGCCTCCTCGACGCCATCGACGCCCGCAACGCGGAAATCGCCACCTACTTCGACGAACGCGGACGCACCAAGCCCTTCGGCAACTGGTCCTTCGTGCCGTTCCCGCCCACCGGCCACGATGCCAAACATCTCCGCCTCAGCCACGACGGCTATCAGGAACCCTACTCCAACACGCCCTTCAACTGGGACACCAAGGCCATGCGCCAAGCACCGCTCGCCGGGGCGAAACGATTGTCCGCCAACACCCTCACCGGCCCCCTGACCTTTGACTCCCCGCACTGGGCAAACGCGGCCGCCGGCGAACTGCTCCCCCTGCCCGGCGCGCCACCGCTCGCCCGCCAGACCCGGGTCCGCGCCGCCGTGGACGCCACCCATCTCTACGTGCTCGCCGAATGCGAACTGCCTGCCGCCTTGCAGCAACCCGCCGCCGGCACAAATCAGGAATCCTTCGCCCTCTACCTCGCGCCCCTCGCCGGACGCGATCTGGCCTACCGCTTCACCGTCGGCCTGCGCGCCGATGCGAAGGCCGATGCCGCCGTCGGTTTCATCACCGACGCCATGGACCCGCGCCACGGCCAGTTCGACCCCGACTGGAGCGGCGATTGG
>CAZUUP010000150.1:1262-10755 GCA_964623105.1 uncultured Akkermansia sp. | reverse complement strand
GCCGCGCCACCCCTCGTGAGCAAAACCACCGCCACCACGATCGATTTCAGTACGGCTGCGACAAAAGGTTTCATGTTTCTTTGCTCGCGAAAGTAAACCGGATGAACCGCCTCCGGTAAGAAATTAATCTGCCCTATCCGGGCTCAGACAGGGCGCGCCCGTCCCCAAGACGCCGCCCGAAGCCACACTCCCGGAGTCTTCAACCGGACGTTGCGGTGCCCGCCGCTACCCGGTAACTTCCCCGCAACTCCATGCTGTCCCGGCCACTTATGCTCCTGTTGGGATTCTGCGCTGCGACGCCCGGCGCCCGGGCGGACGCCTATTTTGCCAACCAGATCGAACCTCTCCTGCGTCGCCACTGTTACGAATGCCATTCCCATGCCGCCGGGAAAATGCGTGGCGGCCTCACCCTCGATTCCCGCAGCGGCTGGGCCGAAGGCGGCGACCACGGACCCGCCCTCGTCCCCGGAAAACCCGCCGCCAGCCTGCTTCTCCAAGCCGTCCGTCACGAACATCCCACCCTGCGGATGCCCGCCCGTAAACCGCGACTCACCGATGCGGAAATCACCCTCCTGACCCGCTGGATCGAACTCGGCGCACCCGATCCCCGCACCCACCGCCCCGCCGACGCTTCCAATTGGTGGTCGCTTCAGCCTCTCGCCGCTCCCACTCCGCCCGCCCCGCCCGCGCCATCGACCATCGACGCCTTCGTCCGCGCGCGTCTCGCCCAGGCCGGCCTCGCCCCTTCCCCGGAAGCCGATCGCGTCACCCTCATCCGTCGCCTCACCTTCGACCTCCACGGCCTCCCGCCCAGCCCCGCCGAGACCGACGCCTTCGCCCACGACCCCGCCCCCGACGCGTACGAACGCCTCGTTGACCGCCTCCTCGCCTCGCCCCGCTACGGCGAACGCTGGGCGCGGCACTGGCTCGATGTCGTCCACTTCGGAGAATCCAACGGCTTCGGCATGGACCGCCCGCGTTTCGAGGCGTGGCCCTACCGCGACTACGTGATCGCCGCCTTCAATTCCGACAAACCCTACGCCCGCTTTGTCCAGGAACAACTGGCCGCCGACGCCCTCTTCCCCGGCGAACCCGCGCTGCTTCCCGCCCTCGGTTTCGCCGCCGCCGGCCCCTTCAACCAAAGCGCCCTCGTCGAGCAGGTGGACGGCACGGACTGCAAACGCATCGCGCTGAACCTCGACCGCGACGACATGGTCACCAGCACCGCCAGCACCTTCCTCGCCCTCACCGTCCACTGCGCCCGCTGCCACGAACACAAGTTTGATCCCATCTCCCAGCGCGATTACTACCGCCTCCAAGCCGTGTTCGCTGGCGTCGGTCGCGCCGTGCGCAACTACGACCCCGACCCGGGAATCCAGCTCCAACGCGCCGACCTCACCCGCCGCATCACCGAACTCGAAAAGAATCCCGACGCCCTCCCGCCAGCCGCCGCCGAACGTGCCCTCCTCGCCCCCGCCCAGCTCGAGTGGGAAAAATCCCTATCCGCCCAGGCCGTCAACTGGGTCCCGCTCGAAGTGGAATCCGTCGCCTCCACCACCAACGCCACCACCTTCACCCGCCTCGACGACGGCTCATGGCTCGTCGCCGGAACCGCCGCCGAGAAGGACACCTACACCATCCGCGCCCGCAGCCCGCTTCCCAAAATCACCGCCCTCCGACTCGAAGTCCTCCCCGACGACCGCCTCCCCAAGCGCGGCCCCGGACGCCAGGACAACGGCAACCTGCACCTCAGCGAAATCCGCCTTGCCCTCGCCCCGGCCGCCACCACCAACCCCGCCGCCACGCCCGCCAAACCCACCCCGCTCGCCCTGCAAAACCCCTCGGCGGACTTCAACCAGGACGGCTGGGGTATCGAGCGCGCCGTCGACGGCAAGAAGGAAACCGCCTGGGGCATCTATCCCCAAATCGGCCGCGCGCATCACGCCGTCTTCGAACTCAAGCAAATCCCCGCCCTCACCAACCACCCCGCGCTGCTCATCGAACTCGATCAACTCCACGGCCAACGCCACCTCATCGGGCGCTTCCGTCTGTCCGCCACCGACCGCATTCAACCCGTCCGCGCACCCACTCTCCCGCCCGAGTTGCTTGCCAAACTTGCCCGGCCCGAAGCCGAACGCACCGACCCCGAGCGCAAACAGCTCTTTGACACCCACCGCCTCCACTTCCTCAAACAACAACTCGCCGCCCTTCCGCCCCCGCAAAAAGTCTGGGCCATCGCCGCCGACTTCACCCCCGTTCGCAATTACAAGCCCGCCCGTGAACCCCTCCCCATTGCCGTTCTCCGCCGCGGCGACCTCAAACAACCCCTCGCGCCCGTC
Source organism: uncultured Akkermansia sp. (assembly GCA_964623105.1). GTDB lineage: Bacteria > Verrucomicrobiota > Verrucomicrobiia > Limisphaerales > BJHT01 > BJHT01. The sequence goes on along the minus strand of CAZUUP010000150.1, from coordinate 8,416 downwards.
GGCCCCGGCGCCCTCACCGCCGTCCGCACGCTCGTGCCGGATTTCACCCTCCCCAGCACCGCCGCCGAATCCGCCCGCCGCGCCGCCCTCGCCCGCTGGATCACCGCCCCCGAAAACATGCTCACCTGGCGCGCCATCGCCAACCGCATCTGGCACTGGCATTTCGGCCGCGGCCTCGTGGACACCCCAAACGACCTCGGCCGCATGGGCTCGCTCCCCACTCACCCCGAACTGCTCGACTGGCTGGCCGTCCAGTTCCGCGACGGCGGCGGTTCGTTCAAGCAACTGCACCGCCTGATCCTCACCAGCGCCACCTATCGCCAGTCATCCACCACTACCACCGCCACCGCTGCCACCGCCCGCGATGCCGACAACCGCCTCCTCTGGCGCATGCACCGCCCGCGTCTCGATGCCGAAAGCCTCCGTGACGCCCTGCTCGTTGCCAGCGGACGCATTGACCTCACCATGGGTGGCCCCTCGGCCATGCAGTTCCAGTTTGCCGACCCCAACAAGGACGTGACCCCGCGCATTGACTACGGCGCCTTTGATCCCGACAGCCCCGCCAGCCTCCGCCGCAGCATCTACCGCTTCCTCTTCCGCAACCTGAACGATCCCCTCCTCGAAGCCTTCGACGCCGTGGACCCCTCCCTCTCCACGCCCGCGCGTCACGCCACCATCACGCCGCTCCAGGCTCTTTCCCTCTGGAACAACCGCTTTGTCCTCCGCCAGTGCGAACACCTCGCCACCCGCGTCACCCTCGAGGCCCCCACCCTCGAAGCCCGCGTTCAACTCGCCTTCCGCCTCCTCTGCACCCGCGCCCCCACCGCCACCGAAACCGCCCTCCTCACCGATCACGCCCGCCAGCACGGCCTCGCCAGCGCCTGCCGCGTCATCGCCAACTCCAACGAATTCCTGTTCGTGAATTGAAACCCCGCAGCCAGTTCACCGCGCACAAAATCAAAGCCGCCCGGCTCCACTCCCCATCCCTCCAGCTCTCCCCGCATGAACCCCCCGGCCCCGTCCCTCAACCGCCGCCAGTTTGTCTCGCAACTCGGCAACGGCTTCGGCTCGCTCGCCCTCGCCTCGCTGCTCGATGGCCCGGAACTCCTCGCCGCCACCCCCACGCCGGCCTCACCGGCGCTCCATCATCGGCCGCGCGCCAAACAGGTCATCCAACTTTTCATGCTCGGCGGCGCCAGCCAGTGCGACACCTTCGACTACAAACCAGAACTCCAGCGCCGCGGCGGTGAAAAAGTAAATTTCACCGTCACCGGCGGCACCCAGGCCAGCGCCGGTCCCCTCCTCAAAAGCCCGTGGGAATGGCGCCAGCATGGCCAGTCCGGCCGCTGGGTCACCAGCGCGCTGCCCCATCTTGCGCGCTGCGTGGATGACCTCGCCTTCCTCATGGCCATGCACGCTCCCACCAGCGAACACAGCGCCGGCCAGACCATGCAGACCAGCGGCTTCGTCGTGCCGGGATTCCCCACCGTCGGCGCCTGGGTCAGTTACGCCCTCGGCCGCCTCACCGACAATCTCCCCGTGTTCGTCGCCCTCCCCGACCCCGTCGGCCTCCCCTGGACCGGCAAGGCCGCCTGGACCAACGGCTTCCTCCCCGCCGTGCACCAGGGCACCATGCTCAACCCCGCCCTCGAAAACCCGGTGCCCGACCTCTTCGCCCCCAAGTCCGCCGCCTTCGTCACTCCCGCCAGCGAACGCGCCGGCCTCGACGTCCTCGCCCGGCTCAACCGCGCGGCCCACCAACCCGGCGACTCCCGCCTCGACGCCCGCATCGCCAGCTATGAAATGGCCGCCCGCATGCAACTCGCCGTCCCCGAGGTCCTCGACCTGCGCGGCGAGTCCGAACTCACCAAGCAACTCTACGGCTTCGGCGACGCCAAAACCGAACCGCTCGGCCGCAACTGCCTCATCGCCCGCCGCCTCATCGAACGCGGTGTCCGCTTCGTCCAGCTCTGGTGCGGCTCCGGCCTTGCCGGTGCCTCCGGCAACTGGGACAACCACGGCGACATCACCCCCGGCTCCGATTTCGAGCGCATGTGCGTCCGCTCCGACCGCCCCATCGCCGGCCTGCTCCACGACCTCAAGGCCCGCGGTCTGCTCGACGAAACCATCGTTTTCTGGACCACCGAATTCGGCCGCACTCCCTACAGCCAGGGCAGCAAAGGCCGCGACCACAACGGCAACACTTTCGTAAGTTGGATGGCCGGCGGGGGCATCCGCGGCGGCGTCACCTACGGCGAAAGCGATGAATTCTCCTTCCGCGCCGCCCGCGACACCACCATGTGCTACGACCAGCACGCCACCCTGCTCCACCTCCTCGGCTGCGACCACGAGCGCCTCTCCATCCGACACAATGGCGCCGACCGCCGCCTCACCGACGTTCACGGCCACGTCATCCGCGAAATCCTCGCCTAGCCTCGCGCCGCGCCCCTCTTTGCGCCTTTTTGCGCTCTTTGCGGCCATCCCTCCCCACCTACGGCCTGCGCCCGCCGGTCTCGCCACCCTGCAATTTCACCATCGCCGCCGCATATCGCCGGCCAAACTCCCGGTAGCTGGCGGCATCGAAATGCACCATGTCGCCCTTGTGGTTAAGCTCCGTCGCCGGCACAAACGCTGTGTGTTTCACCCGCGCAGGCAGCGTTTCCAGCGCCGCCCGGACCAGTTTGACTCCCGCCCCGCGAACGTAAAACTCCCCCAACTGCCCCACCACCACCGGCAGCTCCGCCACCGCCAGATCCTTCCGCCACGCCGCGATCATCGCATCGAGCTGCGCCGCATAAACCTTTCCCGTTTCTTCCTTCCCCGAATCCGACTCGCCCTGATGCCAGAGCACCCCCTTGAACACCCCGCTCGGCGCGGCCGCCCGGGCGCGCTTCAACGCCGCCTCATACAAGTCCGCCCCCGGTTGCCAGCGCGCGACCGGTGTTCCCCCGACCGCGCAAGGGATCAATCCGATCGTCACCCCCGGCTCGCGCTCCGCCATCACCCGCCCAAACGTCGTCCCCAGACCCACCCCCGCAACCGGCTTGTCGAAATGAATCGGATCCACCGCCGGCACCCAGCGCCCCTGCTTGTCGAGCGTCAGCACCCGCGGATGCGGCTGCTTGTCCTGCGCTTCCACAATTCCGCGCCCGGCCATGTTGGACTGCCCGATGAGCAGATAGAGATGAAACTTCTCGCGCGGCACGGAAGGCGCGGAATCCGCCGCGCGCAACGCCAGCGGCGCGAACAAGATCACCGCCAATTTCAAAAACTCACGCCGACGCACTTGGGAAAGAGTTCGTATCATTTGAAAAAACATACTTCGGAGGATGCGATTGGGCCACTGATGAAATGCCGCAAGGAACACAAACCAGGCGGTTTTCCGCCCCTGTTCGATCTGTGTTCCATCCGTGGCCATGGAATTCTTGGCTATTTCACCACCGGCGTTTTCGGCGCGGTGATCATTGGAAAATCATCCGTCCGGAACGGTGACGCCGGCAGGCCGTCCCGGTTCCACAAATTCACCACCGGATAATTCGCCCAGCCAAAACGCACCGCGACCGGCCGGGCCACCGCCGGACTCGTCACCGCAACCGTGTTGTCGGGCAGAATCTCCGCCCGTGCCCACACGAACTTCCGATCCTCCCCGCAAACCGCGAACCCCGTGAGTTCGCCGCCGCGCGCCTCCAGTCCTCGCCCGACGTGATGGAAACTCACCATCGCCCGCGCACCCTCCACCTTGAGAGACTTGTAAACCGGCCCGGAAGCCACGACCGGTTCGCGATACGCAATCGCCCGCGCCGCCAGCGCCAACCGTGCGCCCACCGGCCCCTTCTTGCGCGGATGAATGTCCGCCTCGTCCCCCACATCGGTGATCACCGCCATCCCGACCTGCGGCAGCTTCTGCGTCGCGAGCCATTGCGCCTCGCGCAACTCCGCCCAGTTGCTCTCCGCGGGCTCCGGCAGAATCTTGGTGAACGGCGCCAGTTGCACGCCCAGGAAAGTGAAATCCCCCAAACCCCAGTCACGTCGCCAGTTCCTGATCAGGTCCGGATACAAGGTGCGATACTCATGCGCCCGTCCCGCATTGGACTCGCCCTGATACCAGATCGCTCCGCGAATCCCGAACGGAATGATCGGCGCGATCATCGCATTGTAGAGTTCCGACGGCTTCCAACCCGGACCAACCGGCGGACGCCCCGTCGGCTTCTTGCCCTGCGCCGCAAGCTGGGCGGCGTCAGCATCGAATTTGGCCTTTGCTTCCTGCGCGCGCTCCACCGCCCGGGCGTATGCGTCCACGATGTCCCGCCGATGGTCAGGATTTCCCACCAGTGTCTCGTGGCTCATCCAGACCTCCGCCGGCGAACCTCCCCACGACGTGTGAATCAGCCCCACGGGCACCTTCAACGCCTTCGCCAGGTCCCGCCCGAAATAGTAGCCCACCGCCGAAAAACTGCCCGCGCTGCCCGGATTGCACACGGTCCAGTTGCCCTTCGTGTCCGCCTGTGGCGCGTCTGCCTTCGCCCGCGCAACCGTGAACAGCCGGATGCTCGCGTTCGCCGCGCCCGCAATGTCCTCTTCCGGTTGGAACGACGCCCGCAACGGCCATTCCATGTTTGATTGCCCGCTGCAAATCCACACCTCGCCCACCAGCACATCCTGCAAATCCACCCGCGTCCGCCCCGTCACCGTCACCACACACGGCGTCGCGCTGGCCGCCAGCGGCCTGAGCTGCACCGCGAATTTCCCGTTCCGCGTCGTCCCCTTCGCCTCCTGTCCCGCCACTTTCACTGTCACCACCTCGCCCTCATCCGCCCAACCCCACACGGTCAGCGGGATGCCCTGCTGCAAAACCATGTGATCGGAAAAAATCGCCGGCAGCCGCACATCTGCCCGCCCGCCCGCCGCACCCGCCACCAGTGCAATCGCCGCAATGGCGACGCGAGGAATCGTTAACCGGAGTCGGCTTGTGAAATTCATCCGGCGATTCAATCCGCCCACCCGGGTGGGTCAATGGAAAAGCCCCTTGATCCGAAACCTGTCCAATCGCATCAGGCCATCCACCGCTCGCGCCCACCGCGGCCCGCCCGCTATTTGGAGTGCGGTGACTTGTCACCGCTTTCTCGAGGCGACTTGTCGCCGTCAGCCTCCCAACCCCGGCCATTTTGCATCAGGCCGTCCACCGCTCGCGCCCACCGCAGCCCGCCCGTAGTCCAGAAGCGCGTCCGACTTTGACGGCGACCAGTCGCCTGCGCGAAAGCGGTGACGAGTCACCGCACTCCACATCATTCGCACCGATCGTTCAGGTCGGAACCGCTGGAACGGATAGCCCACCGTCCCCCTCGCCCCGCGAGGCACGAACGGGGAGCGAATCCTCCCACCACACTACCCACCGCCCCCACCGCTCAAATGATCTCCGCAATCGGCTCGCCGTGATCCAGCAGCGGCACGGGCCGGCCGGTGTGGTCATTGAAACTCTGTTGCGGATCGATGCCCAGAAAGTGATAAACCGTCGCGAGCAAATCCGCCGGCGTGAGCGGACGCTCGGTTGGATACTCGCCGCGCGCGTCCGTCGCGCCCACCACCTGCCCGGTGCGCAAGCCCCCACCCGCCAGCAGGACGGACATCGCGTCCCCCCAGTGATCCCGCCCCGGGATTGGAATGCCCGGCTGCCCCTTGTTCAGCCGAGGCGTGCGCCCAAACTCGCCCATCACGATCACCATCACGTCCTTCAATAGCGAACGGTCGGCGAGATCCTGGACCAGCGCGGACACGGCGGCGTCCAGCACCGGCAGCTTGTAACCATGGCCCTTCTCGATCCCCGAATGGTCATCCCAATGCGGCATGTCCACCGTAACAAAACTCACCCCCGCCTCAACCAGCCGCCGCGCCATCAGCGTGTAATGGCCCCACGGACCGCGTCCATACAGATCCCGCGTCCGGGCGCTTTCACGCTCCATGTCGAACGCCTCGCGGGCCGCGTTTCCCAACACCATGTCCACGGCCTTCTGCTGATACTGGTCCATCGCCGCCATCGTGCCCGACCGGTCCAGCTCGCGCCGGAAATGATCAAGCTGGGTGAGCAAATCCACCCGCTCTTGGGTGCGCCGCGGGTCGCCGGCGAAATTCTCCAGGCACTGCGGCGGCTGCACCGGCGACTTGTCCGCGGCCGAAAGGTATTTCTGCACCGTGTTCACATCAAACGGTTGATAAGCCGGCCCGAGATACGCCGCGCCCTGATAACCGGGAAACAGGTACACGCTTTGCGCTGCCGGCAACCCGACGTAGGCCGGCACGCCGGGCGCGTTCGCCCCGCGCGTGCGCGCCACAATCGAGCCCACCGAGGGATACTTCTGCGGCAGGCTGGTCGAGGTCGAACCGTGCCGTCCCGTGAGCATCCAGTGCGCCGCGGCAAAGTGATCGCCGTTCTTGTGGTGCATCGACCGCAGGAAAACCAGCTTGTCCGCCAGCTTCGCGTGCCGGGGCAGTTGCGAGGAAATGCGGATGCCCGAAACGTTGGTCTCAATCGCCCCCCAAGGTCCCCGGTATTCTGATGGTGCTTCAGGCTTCGGATCATAGGTCTCCAAGTGACTCGGACCGCCGTCCAGCCAGAGCAGAATGACCGATTTCCGGCTCCGCCCGGCCACCCCGGCTGCCTGCAATTTAAGGAAATCCGCCGTCGTGAGGCCGAGCAATCCGAGGAAGCCCGCCTTGATTGCTGACCTGCGCGAAGCAGGGCCGGAATTCACGAACGGTGACCGGTTCTCAATCTGGAGCATAGGCTCAAATCAACTGGCTGCGACGGTTAGTACAAGGGTCCGGTCGGCAGCCGGACGCCGATACTGCACTCGCGAGTGTTCCATCGCGAGAGAATCAAGGGTTCAACACCTTGAACCTAGGTCCGCGACGCCGAGGGAGCAATCCTTTTTGCCTGACGGGCAACGCAGCCGAGGCACCGGTGCGACAGGCGCGCAGATCCAGTTTGACGGGTCTGAGTTTCGTTTCGCCAAAGTTGCCACCACCCGCGGACCGGCAGGTCGTCTGATCTGAGCCACAATACCCGGTCCGGGGCGAAGATTACCGGCGCACCCTTGAGATCGGAAACCAGAAGAGAACGGGGCCGGCCATCCAGTTCGTGGGCACCCGCTACAATA
>CAZUUP010000150.1:0-1162 GCA_964623105.1 uncultured Akkermansia sp. | reverse complement strand
CACTTCACCGGGTTTATCCGCCCCTGTCTTGCGCTGTTCATCGGCGGGACCCTTTCCATCCCACACACGTGGCGCCAGCCGGCAATTTGCGCGGCAATGCCTGTGGGCAGCATCCAAACTCGAGACAAACACCGCACCCCGCGACTTTCAGGGGCGGTGGTTAAACAAAAAGGACGCAGGGAATTCCCTGCGTCCTCGCGAAAAGGGCGGCGCGAGCGGATCAGGACTTCTTGGCAGCCTGACGACGGCGCAGGGCCGCGAGTCCGGCGCAGACGAGCACGCCAAACGCACCATAGACGCGGGGCTCGGGCACCGGCGGCGGCACGGAACCGTAATTGTAGGTCACCGTCACGTCGCCCCGGGCCTGGGTGTCAAACACCGAGATCGCCGAGCCGCCACCCGTCGCGCGGGATTTCCCGAGCGCGGTGATCGGCAGATTGATGGTGCCCAAACCGGTGAAGAGCGCCTTGTCCGCATCCGACGTATAGACAGCGCTGTTGACCTTGGAATTGCTGAGGCCCGAGAAGGTCACACCGGAACTGCCGGCGAAATCCGTAACGCCGTCATAGGTTCCAGCACTGAAGGTCCGGATTTCGGACGGGGTGCTGACGACGAGCCGGTTGGCAATGTCGGTGCCGCCTGGCCGGAACAATTGCAGCGAGGCGCTCAGATTGAGTGTAACATCCGCACCGGACGAGGGACTGGTGTTCTCCGACTGGGCCGAACCCTGCACCGTGCCCGTCATGCGAAACGTGATGCTGTTGAGGGTGCCGAGCGCGGGATTGAACTTCGGCAGGGTCAAAGTGGACGACCAGTCCGGGATTTGAAACGTCCCCAACGGAGCCGGATAAGAGGCCGTAAAGGAAAGCAGATCCGCTTTCGCCGGCATCACTGCCAGCGCCCCGCCGAGCATGGCGAGGCCGAGAAACTTGGTTGCGAGGTTGTTAGTTTTCATCCGTTTTTTTGTACTACTTTAGGGTCCTGATTTGACCGCCCTGTTCTCGGTCGAATTAAAATATCACATCCCGCTGTTGGTTCAAGCGACCGCGATGTTTTCTTTCCTCCGACCCGACTACCGAACGGAGACTTATCGGAATGTATCCCGCCATAATTGAGCCCCCACGCAGGGGGGATTCTTCCGCCCTAAGTACGTGTTTGAAAA
>CAZUUP010000149.1:0-10886 GCA_964623105.1 uncultured Akkermansia sp. | reverse complement strand
CTCCGGGCTGACGCCAAACTGGATGTTCGAGCCACCGGTCTCAACGCCGACGGCGCGAATCACGGCGAAGCTCTGGTCGCGCATGATCTGGTATTCCTTGTCCGTGAGCGTCTGGATGGGCGCGACGGTGATGCTGTCGCCGGTGTGGACGCCCATGGGGTCGAAGTTCTCGATGGAGCAGATGATGACGCAGTTGTCGGCCTTGTCGCGCATGACTTCCATCTCGTATTCCTTCCAGCCGAGGAGGGATTCTTCGATGAGGATTTCGTTCACGGGGGAGAGGTCGATGCCGCGTTTGGCGATTTCTTCGAATTCCTCCCGGTTATAACCGATGCCGCCGCCGGTGCCGCCGAGGGTGAAGGCGGGGCGAATGATCAGGGGGAAGCGCCCGATTTTTTCAGCCACGGCGCGGGCTTCCTCCATGTTGTGGGCGACGCCGGAGATGGGCACGTCGAGGCCGATGCTCAACATGAGGTCCTTGAAGGCGAGGCGGTCTTCGCCCTTGTGGATGGCCTCGGGTTTGGCGCCGATCATCTCGACGCCGTGGCGTTCCAGCGCGCCGTTGCGGTGGAGGGCCATGGAGGTGTTGAGGGCGGTCTGTCCGCCAAGGGTGGGGAGCAGGACAAGCTTGCCCTTGGCTCCCAGCCTCCGCAGTTCGTCTTTTTCGCGGATGATGATTTTCTCGACGCACTCGGGGGTGATGGGCTCGATGTAGGTGCGGTCGGCGAACTCCGGGTCGGTCATGATGGTGGCCGGGTTGGAGTTCACGAGGACGACGCGGTAGCCCTCTTCCTTGAGCGCCTTGCAGGCCTGGGTGCCGGAGTAGTCGAATTCACACGCTTGCCCGATGATGATCGGGCCGGCGCCGATGATGAGGACGGAGTGGATGTCGGTTCGTTTGGGCATGTGATTTAAGCTCGTTAAATGGCCACGGATGAAACACGGAGGGAAGCGGGATGGCGAATGTTTTTTGTGGTCCGATTCGGGTGTGGGCTGGTGCGCTCAGGGGGGCGGATGCTTCGGGGTGTCGTTGAGAGTGGGAGGGGCCTCGGGTGAGGTGGGCATGGTCGTCGCGTCTGCAATCAGCGGTGCGCACTGGCGGACTGGCGGATTGGCGTTGCGGTATGATTTGCACTCTTCGGCTCCCTGAGTATGCTCCGCGTTTCCCCGCTCCGTGCGGGGGGCAATGTTGAGACAGGCATGAAGCATCTTTTGTCACTGGAAAAGCTGTCGGCGGCGGACATGGAATCAATCCTGGCCGGGGCTGCTGAGATGAAACGTTCGCGCGGTCACCATGCAAACCAGCCGTTGAAGGGGCAGGTGTGGGGGCTCATCTTCTCGAAATCATCGACCCGCACGCGGGTTTCGTTTGAGGTTGGCATTCGTGAGCTCGGCGGGCAGGCGCTGTTTCTGAACGCCAACGACATCCAGCTTGGCCGCGGCGAGCCGATCAAGGACACGGCGCGGGTGCTGGGGCGGATGATTCACGGCGCGGTCATCCGCACGTTTGCGCAGCGGGATGTCGAGGAATTCGCGGCGTTCTCGAAGCTGCCGACCATCAATGCGCTGACCGACGACGAGCATCCGTGCCAGATTTTGACGGACATTTTCACCTTCCAGGAACGCCGGGGCCCGATTCGCGGGAAGGTCGTCACGTTTGTCGGTGACGGCGCCTGCAACGTCCCGCTGTCGTGGGTGTTCGCCGCGGCGAAGCTGGGTTTTGAACTGCGGATTGCAGCGCCGAAAGCGTATCAGCCGGACGAGGCGTGTTTGCAGCGGGCGGGGGCCAACCATTTCCATGTGAGCGGGACCGGACCGGTTTTGACGCGTCATTTTGACTTTCCGTCGGGTGGCAAGGTGGTGTGCATTGAAGACCTCAAGGCGGCCGCCACGGGCGCGGACCTGATTTACACGGATGTCTGGGTTTCGATGGGCAAGGAAGCAGAATCGGCCCAGCGTTTGCGGGATCTTTCGGGCTACCAGATCAACGCGGAGTTGCTGCGGGTCGCCAAGCCGGGCGCGCTGGTCATGCATTGCCTGCCGGCCTATCGCGGCAAGGAGATTGACGACGCCACGTTCGAGGCCCATGCGGATACCATCTTTGAACAGGCGGAGAACCGCCTGCACGTGCAGAAAGTCATCCTCGCCTGGGCGGTGGCGTAATACCGGACCGCAGCCCCGGGCTTTGTCCTCGACGCCTCCCGGACCGCTGATAACTTCGCTTTGTTATGGCAATCGACGTACCCAGCGCCCCCCAGAAGGTCAACCTCCGCCGGCCGGACATCATGGAAGCCGTGCAGGCGCAGGTGTTGTCCCACTATCGCAGCGAACTCGTCGAGCGCATCCGCGCTCACGGGCATGTGCTGTCCGCCGACGGGGTGCTGACCGTGAAGCTCGCCAAGGAATTCGGCTTTTGTTACGGCGTCGAGCGTGCCATCGATCTCGCCTACGCTGCGCGCAAGGTTTTCCCGGACAAGCCGCTCTACATTCTGGGCGAGATCATTCACAACCCGGAGGTGAACGACCAGATTCTGGCCATGGGGATCAAGTCGCTCTCCGGCAAGGAAAAGACCGCTGATATCGAGGATTTGCACGAAGGCGACGTGGTCATCATCCCGGCGTTTGGCACCGAGGTTTCGTTGAAGAAAAAGCTCGAGGACAAGGGTTGCCTGTTCGTGGACACGACCTGCGGCGACGTGATGAGCGTCTGGAAACGGGTGCGCCAATACTCGAAGGACAAGGTAACGAGCATCATCCACGGCAAGGCCTGGCATGAGGAAACCAAGGCGACCAGTTCCCAGGCAACCGGCGGGCATTATCTGGTGGTCTTCACGCTCGCCGAGACCGATTACGTCTGCAATTACATCCTCCACGGCGGGAACAAACAGGAGTTCCTGGCGAAGTTCAAAGGCGCTTATTCCGTCGGTTTCGACCCGGATGTCCATCTGGAAGCCATCGGCGTAGCCAACCAGACGACGATGCTTCGCGGAGAAACCGAGGAGGTTCAGCGCCGACTGCGCCAGGCGATGACCACCAAGTACGGCGTCGCCGATCTCAGCCGGCATTTCCGTTTTTTTGACACCATCTGCGGAGCGACGCAGGACCGGCAGGACGCACTGGAAAAGCTACTCCGGGAACCGCTAGATCTGCTCATCGTCATCGGGGGTTACAATTCGTCCAACACCTCGCATCTGGCCGAGATGGGCGAGGCCAAGCTGCCCACCTATTTCATCAAGAACGCGGCCAAGATGATATCGGCCCACGCCATCCGGCACTACAACCAACACAAACAGGAGGAAGTCGAGACGCGCGACTGGCTTCCCGAGGGGAAAATCACCGTCGGCATCACCGCCGGCGCCTCCTGCCCCAACAACCTCATCGAAGACGCCATCCTTCGCCTGTTCGAGTTGAAGGGCGTTGCCGTCCAGGAACTCCTGTAATCCCGCGGGCTTGCGGCCGTTCTCGCCGCAACCGTCCGGCTTACTTCCGGTTCATGCCTTGCACCCGCACCGAACTTGAACAACGCGAGCGCGCCAATCTCGCCTGCTGCGCGCAGTTCAGCGCCGACACCCGCGGCCGCAAGCACACCGAGGAACCGCCCGAGTGGCGCACGCAATATCAACGCGACCGTGACCGCGTGATCCACTCGCGAGCCTTCCGCCGCCTCGAATACAAGACCCAGGTTTTCCTCAACGGCACCGGCGATCACCTCCGCACGCGCCTTACCCACACGATGGAAGTGGCCGCCATCAGCCGCAACATCGCCCGCGCGCTCCGGCTCAACGAGGATCTCGCCGAGACCATCGCCCTGGCCCATGATCTCGGCCATTCACCCTTCGGGCATAAGGGGGAGGAAGCCTTGAACCGCTTGATGAAGGGACACGGCGGCTTCGAGCACAACCACCAGAGCCTCCGCATCGTCGAGGAACTCGAACAAAAGTACCCCGGCTTCAGCGGGTTGAACCTCACCTGGGAAACCCGCGAGGGGCTCAGCAAGCACCAGACCGCCTACGACCAGCCCGCCCACCGCGCCGAATTCACCTTCCGCCAGCCCTCGCTCGAAGCCCAACTGGCCAATCTTGCCGACGAAATCACCTACTACAGCCACGACCTTGACGACGGACTGGATGCCGGCCTGCTCGACGAAAAAAAACTCAGCCGCGACGTCGAACTATGGCACGCCGCCGAGCAGACCGTGCGGCGGCAGCATGGCCGGCTCGATGCGGAGTGCCGGCGCTATTTCATCATTCGCTGCCTCATCGACGGGCAGGTTCGCGATGTCGTCGAGACCACCGAACAGAGCATCGCCGACGCCGGGGTAACCTCCGTCGACGCGGTCCGAGGCCAGAAATCGCCGCTCGTCCGCTACAGCCCCACTCGGCGAAAACTCAATCTCCAGCTGCGGAAATACCTCTACCAAAACCTGTACTACAATCCGGTGGTTCACGAGCCCAACCTCGCCGCCGTCCGGAAGCTCGAGGATCTTTTCCATTACTTTTGCGGGCACCCTGACGAGATCGGCCGTCAATCCCGCCAGCGCGTCGCCCAGGTGGGACTGCACCGGGCGGTTTGCGATTACCTCGCCGGGATGACCGACCGCTACGCTTCCCTGGAACACCAGCGATTGATCGGGAAATAGAATCGGGTCTCCCGCCTTGGTAAACCGGCTCGGAGCGTTTCGGCCGATCTGAAACCGAGCTTTCGCAACTGAACGTCAGGCATCGCGCGGCTCGGGACTTGTTTTGCCAAATGGGATCAAGAGGGAACTGCAGCGGGAGGCCTCGCACCGCTCCGTCAACTCAGGCTTGGATTACTCAGAGGCAATCCCGCCCGTCGCACTGTCACGGATTCACCGCCCGATACTGCGCGTTCCAAATCACATCCACGCCGAGCTTTTCGTTTCCGTTGCCCTGCTGCGGCAAGATGATGTTGGTGTTCACCATCGAGGCATGGCCGTCCAGAAAGACAATGTTGCCGGCATTGCCGGAATGCCGCACCGCGTAGCTCCGCCAGCGGTTGGCGGGATTGACTGAATTGAAGAGCGGGCTGGCGTTCACGACTTCGCCGATGGGATCAAACACCGTATCAAACATGAGCACGGTGCGGGCGACTTGACTGAACGCCGACACCGGCGGCATGTCCGGATAGGCGAGACTGGGACCGCCTACCCCGCTGGCGTCAGCTTTCTTGAGGTCGATGTTCATCGCGTAGCTGAAGAATCCAAACTGGCCGTTCAAGTTGGGCGGGGCTGCCTGTTTTGCCGCCGCACAGTGCCAGTATTTGCCGACGTTGCCTCCCGGATAGGGCATGTTGGCCACGTTGACGCTGTAAGTTGTCGAATTGGCGGAGGCCCAGTAATTGGACAGCGGCTTGTCCGTCATGTACGGCGGCAGGAGGTTGAACCACGCATTGGGATCGCCAGGATTACCGCTTGCGCCTGCCGCCCCGTAGGTGCCTCCGGCCGCCATCCCGTCGCGCGGCAAGCGGTCATTGTAATCGGCGGTGTAGAGCAATTGGGCCAAGCCCCACTGTTTGATGGAGTTCAGGCACACCGCCGACTTCGCCTTGTCCTTCGCGCGTCCCAACACGGGCAGAAGCATCGAGGCCAGAATTCCGATGATGGCAATGACTACCAGTAACTCGATCAGGGTGAACGCACCGGCCGGTCGGCGGCGAGATTCAAAAAAGAGAAGCGGTCTGACCATAATGCAGTCGATTCTAAATCTGTGGCGGCCGTCTGCCATATTTCAGCGGCGGGGATATTAGTACCGTTCCGCCCTCCGGCAATGGGTAATTCGTTACAAGATGTGACGACGATTCCGGCCGGGTTCGTGCGGCTGAAGACCCTGCCGGTGTGATTCGAGCCGCTGCGTTGTTTGCGCACTTTTGGTCAAGCGAGCACATCCGTCACCACGTTGCCGTGGACATCCGTCAGCCGGAAATCGCGCCCGGCATGGCGGAAAGTCAGGCGCGTGTGGTCCAATCCGAGCAGATGCAAAATCGTGGCGTGAAAGTCGTGGACGTGGACCGGGTTGTGCGCGACGGCGTTGCCGTGATCGTCGCTCTCACCGTAGCTGTAGCCGCCCTTGACGCCGCCGCCCGCCAGCCAGCAGGTGAACGCCTGCGCATGATGCTCGCGGCCCTTCGAGTCCTTGCTGGTGTTGAAGGGCGTGCGGCCAAACTCCGTGGCCCACACGACCAGCGTCTCGTCGAGCATGCCGCGAGAGCGCAAATCCGCCAGCAGCGCGGCGATTGGCCCGTCCACATTGCGTGCCAGCGGTCCGTGGGCGGACATGTTGCCGTGGGAATCCCAGTTGCCCGAAGCCCCCGTGTCGATGAGTTCGATGAAGCGGACGCCGCGCTCGGCCAGCCGGCGCGCGATCAGGCATTGCCAGGCAAAGCCCTTGGTGCTGCCCCGCTGCAGGCCGTAGAGTTGGTGCGTTGCATCCGTCTCTTTCGTGAGATCAAACGCCTCTGGCGCCGCCGCCTGCATGCCGTAAGCCGTCTCGAATGCCTTGATGCGGGCCGCCAGTTGCGGATCATTCCCGCGCGCGCCGAGATGCCGGCGGTTCAGCGCTGCGCCGAGCCCCAGTTCCATTTCCTGCAATTCGGCGTCGGGCAGGCGGCGGCTGATGTTCGGCACGGGTTCCGGCCCCGGAACCACGCGCGTTCCCTGATGCGCTCCCGGCAGGAAATCCGCCGACCACACCTGTGCCCCCGCATACGGCAGGGCCGGGGCGATCACCATGAACGCCGGCAGGTTCGCATTCTCCGTTCCCAGTCCGTAGCTGATCCACGAGCCCATGCTCGGGCGGGTGAACGTCACCGAGCCGGTGTGGATGCCCAACGTTGCCTGCGCATGGTCGGCGTGGTCGTTGAACATCGACCGGATGAGGCAGATGTCATCCGCGCGCTCGGCAGTCTTGGCGAACAGGTCGCTGATCCACAGGCCGGATTGCCCGTATTGTTTGAAAGCCCAGTCCGGTTTCTTATAGTACTTCACCTCGCTCCGGTTGTTCAACGCGAAGGCCTCGAGCATCTTTTTGGGCACCTCGTATGGCTGGCCATGATCGGCGAACAGCCGCGGCTTGTAGTCGAAGGAATCAACGTGCGACGCCCCGCCGCTCATGTGCAGGAAAATCACCCGCTTGGCCTTCGGGGTGAAATGCGAGGGACGCGGTGCCGCGGGATCGGTGGCGGCGGGGATTGAGCCACGCGCGGTATCGGTGCGCAGCATCTCGGAGACAATTCCCGGCAGCAGCAGCGAACTGCCCGCGAGGGATCGGATGAAGCCGCGACGCGAGGGTTGGGTGACAAAGCTGGATTTCATGAGAAACGCTTGAGCAATCAGTTGGAGCAATCCGCCGCCATTATTCTTCAACCGGGCGGATGGCGATCGACAGCGAGCCTTCGGTGAAAGGTCGCCCGCCCGTGGTGCGGCAGGGTCTAATCGACATACAGAAACTCGTTCGCCCCGAGCAACGCCCGTCCGAGACTGGCCCAAGCTGCCGCGGGAATTTGTGCCGCCGGAGTTTTCCGCGCCGCCAGCTTCGCGCCGAACTCCTGCAGATAATCCTTCGCCGCCTGCGTTTCCTCCGGCAGGGCCGGGCGCCCGTAGGCGGTAGCGAAGGCGCGTTGAATCCGCCGGGCTTCGTCTGTCTCCGCCGCCAGCAGACCGGCGGCGAACCGCGCGGCCTGCTCGTGCGCGAACTTGTCGTTCATCGCGAACAGCGACTGCAGCGGCGTGGTGCTCGGTTCACGGACTGCCGTGCTTGAATTCGGGTCCGCGCCATCGAAAAGCGCCAGAAACGGGTGCTTCCGCAGCCGTTGCTGCATCTGGTACACGGTGCGCTGCTTGTTGTCGTAAACCGCGAAGAACTGGTTGTGCTGCGTGAAACCCCAAGTGTTTAACGGCGGAAACGGATGGGCGCCCCCCACGCTCGCATCCAAGTCCCCACCGACGAACAAGAGCGCGTCCCGGAGGGATTCCGCGTCCAACCGCCGCCGGTCCGCCCGCCACCAGAGCAGATTGTTGGGATCCCGCGCCTGGTTCTGCTCCAACCATTCGCCGGCGGCCACAGGGCTGTCGGCGGCCACTTCGCCCGCGCCGCTGGCCAGTTGCCACGTATGCGAGAGCAGGATCAGCCGGTGCATCGCCTTGAGGGACCAGCCGCTTTGCACAAACCGCCGGGCGAGATAATCGAGCAACTCGGGATGCGACGGCCGCTGGCCGCGTGCGCCGAAGTCGTTTGGCGTCGTCACCAGTCCACGGCCAAAATGATGCTGCCACAAGCGGTTGACCATGACCCGTGCCGTAAGCGGGTTTGCCGGGTCAGCCACCCAGCCCGCGAGTTCGAGACGGCCGCTGGAGCTGCAATCCTTCGGCAACGTTTGCCCGCCGAGCACTTGCAGAAAACGCCGCGGAACCTCCTCGCCCGGCCGGTTCGGATCACCCCGGACCTGAAGTCGCGCGTTGGCCGGCTTGGCGTCCACCACCGCGTAGGCCAGTTCGAACAGCGCGGTGTCGGCGAGTTGCTTGAGCCGCGCCTTCGTGTCCGCAACCGCCTTGGTTGCCGCTTCCACCCGGTTCTTTTTTTCCGGACCCGCCGGTTCCTTGTCGGCCGCCGACTTGGCGGCTTCGAGTTTTTTGATTTCCGCCTCGAGGGCCGCCGTTTTCTCCCCGTGCGCCTTTTGGATTGCCTCGGCTTCGTTCTTGCCCACCAGCGGCACGAGATCCTTCGGGCGGTTCATCCCCTCGCTTCCGGGGTGCGGATAACGGCTGCTGTTGAAGATGCCGTAGAGCGCGTAGTAATCCGGCATCGAGACGGGGTCGAACTTGTGGTCGTGACATCGCGCGCAGTTCAGCGAGAGCCCGAGGAACGTCCGGCCCAAGTTGTCGATGCTGTCCTCGATCGTCAGGTGCCGCTCCCCGCCGCCACCGCCAAAATGCCGTGATGTCGCCAGATAGCCCGTGGCGATCGTTCGTTCCAGCCGCTCGCTCTCGGAGCGGGCGGGCAGCAAATCCCCGGCAATCTGCTCGCGGATGAACTGATCGTAGGGCAGGTCGCGATTGAACGCTTGCAGGACATAGTTCCGATACTTGTAAGCCTGCGGCACGGGATAATCGGAGGCGTTGCCACAGGTGTCCGCATAGCGCACCAGATCCAGCCAGTGCCGGCCCCAACGCTCGCCGTAGGCTGATGATCCCAGCAACCGATCCACCACCCGTGCAAAAGCCTCCGCCGAACGATCCTGCACGAATGACTCGACCGCCTCTGGCGTGGGCGGCAGCCCGGTCAGATCAAAGGTCACCCGCCGGATCAATGCCCGGCGCGCCGCGTCCGGTGCCGGCACCACGCCTGCCTGCTCCATTCGCGCCAGGGTGAAATAGTCCACTTCGTTGCGGATCCATGCCCGATTCTTCACGGCGGGCAGTGGAACCTCTTTCACCGATTGGAAAGCCCAGTGCTTCCGCCCCTCCGCGAGGCTCACCCCGTAAACTGGTTTGGCCGCCGCGGCTCCGGATGCAATCGCCGGCGTCGCGTTCGTGCGCGGGTCGGGCGCACCGAGTTTCACCCATTCGATCAGGTCGTTGATTTGCGACTGCTTCAGCCGCTGGTCCGGCGGCATCTTGAAATCCTTGTCCCAGTGGCGCACGCCCTTGATCAGCAGGCTGTCTTCCGGCTTGCCGGCAACCAGCGCCGGCCCGGAATCGCCTCCCTTGGCCCAGCCCTCCCGGCTGTCCAGACGCAGGCCGCCCTTGAGTTTTCCGGCCTTGGCGCTGTGGCATTCGTAACAATGCTCGGCGAGCAATGGCCGGATGCGGCTTTCGAAAAACGCCAACCCGTCGGGCGCGCTGGCAGCGCAGAGCCGCAGGGGCAGGAGGCATGCCAGCGACATCCACAACCGCGACCGTGGTGCTAAATGCAATTTCACGCAGAGTCGGACGAGCGGCGCGGGGTCGGTATTGTATCCGCGAAGGATTCCGCCTGTTCCGGGAATCTGTCGTCGAACGCCGGACAAACCGCCGCCACCGGCAGGGTGGTTAGCGACCAACCGGTTTCCGTGCCGGTTCGCTCAACCTCCGAAGTTCGGTGTAGTTGGATGGGGGACGGCCAAACCGGGCCTCGAATTGCAGCATCATTTCCGTCGTTACTTGGGGCAGGGGAGCGCCGGGCACCGCCGTCTCGACCGGGGTTGGCTGGACGGGCATTTCTCCGAGGATCGATGCGGGTGCTTGCGCGGACGGAGCGCCGGCTTCGGCAGGCTGCGCCGGATTTGCAGACGCGCCCGGTGTGTCGGCCGGCTTTTTGCCGCAAGCCCCGAGGGAGAATGCCACGGCCAGAACTGCCGTCATCGCTGCGCTAGTCGTCCTCGCCGTCACAGACGGGCGCTCGTGGTGCTCGTTGAAATTCATCGGATCCATGGCGCCCACTCCGGTGCATTGGCGGCAACAAATGCCGCGTTCTGCCAGTTGCCGGCGGCGGGATCCCACGCGGCCTTCTTTTTGATGTATTCCGCGTGCCCGTCAAAAAACGCGTAATTGGCCCCCACATTCCCGCCATGCCGGTCCAATCCCGAGGCGGCAAACGCCCACAGGCCGATGTGGCACAATCCCACATCCCCTTTGGTGTCTCCGAGGAAGATTTTCGCCGCCGGCGACAAAATATCTTCGGGCCGTGGCGGGTTGGGAAGGGTTCCGATCGAGAACGAATAGACATTCATGCCGTAAGTTATCGGCGGACCGGTGGTCTTGAAGGTTGTCGCGTCCGTGGGCAGCTTGCCGAGATCGCTCGCGCACAACGCCACGGTGGCGTTGCTCCCCAGGTACGGGTCGATGAAATCCAGCCATTTCGTGGTGTAATACACGGCGGCGTAGCGC
Organism: uncultured Akkermansia sp.; assembly: GCA_964623105.1. Classification (GTDB taxonomy): domain Bacteria; phylum Verrucomicrobiota; class Verrucomicrobiia; order Limisphaerales; family BJHT01; genus BJHT01. The sequence continues at coordinate 4 of CAZUUP010000149.1, read as the reverse complement.
GACT
>CAZUUP010000148.1:0-10940 GCA_964623105.1 uncultured Akkermansia sp. | reverse complement strand
CGGAGAACGTGGAGGCGTGGTTCGAGGCGCTGGTTTCGGCGTTGCTGCCGGACAATGACGAGGTGTTCGCGAAGGCGTGAAGCGGGTTGGGGATGGCCGCAAAGAACGCAAAGGGGCGCAAAAAAAGGTAGGGCTGCGCTGCCGCGCGGCCCTGGCCTGTCCCCAGTCCCGAGCGTGGGAAAATTCCGCGGCGGCGGTGCGAGATCATGGGCGGCGGGGGAAAGGTTACGGACGCGCGCAACGCGTCCCTACCGTATCGTGGTAGGTCCGTGTTGTCGTGCGGCGGTGGCCTGTCCCAGGTCCGGGCGCGTGAAAGACAATCACCGGTCCCCTTTCACCGGTCGGGCCGGGGGCACTTGAGGAGGGTGGGGCGGGAATCTTGGGGGAAGTTTTTGCGGGGCAAACCGTTGTTGTCGGTGACGAGCCAGAAATGTTCGGCGGTGACAGCCAGTCCTTCCATCACCCCGGTGCCGGAGCGCGTGTGGTAATCGAGTTCCGGCCGGTCTTCGATCTGGCTGAAATCAAATTCGCCGAGGATGGCGTGGGTGGCGGGATTGAGCTTGAGGATGACGTGTTTCTCGCGGAGGAGGGCCCAGAGGTGGCCGCCCTGCCAGCTCAGGTCGGAATAATGAACGTCCTTGGCGTGCCACCGGCGGCTGCCGGTCGTGAAATCATCCACCACGCGCAGGGTGGCGAGGTCCACGACGATGATGCGGCCCTGGGAACGTTCGTTGGCGACATAGAGGCGGTCGGGGCCGACGGCGACGCCTTCGAAGGAGGCGTTGTGGTTGTGGGTGTCGAAGTATTTTTTGACGGGCTTCCAGCTGATCTCGAGGTGCTCAATTTTCTGGGTTGCCGGGTCGAAGCGCAGGATCCAGCGGTTGTCCTCCTCGCACACGTAGATGCGGCCCTGGGCATCCTCGGCGATGCCTTCGCAATCGAGGCGTCCGTGCCGGGACGGGCCGAGCCGGGCGAGTTGGTCCGGGGTGAACCAGCCGGGGACAGGGACAAGATTGGCGGCGTTAAGCCCGGGAACAAATTCGATGCGAAACAGCGTGGCGCCGCGGTCGTTGAGTGTGAGCAGGTCGCCGTTGGTGCGCATGAGCAGGCCGGAGGCGTCGAACCGCTGGCCGTCGGGCGAGTTGAGCTGCCAGGCCTTGTCCAGTTCGAGGCGAAATTTCGGGTGGCTGGACGCTTGTGAAGCGCCCGCGCGGGCAGGGTCGGATGCTTCCGGGCGCGGTTGGTCCCCGGAGTTTTCGGAATTCGTCTGGGCGGAAGGAGCCTTGCCCGAGGTGCAACCGGTCGCGAGCAGGCCGGCCAGCAAGAGCGCGGGCATCCAGTCCGTCAAGGGGTTGCGCATGGAGTCAGGCTACCTGACCGCGGAGGGCAGTTCAAGCAGGGGCGGGAACCCGCCACTTTTCTGCACCAGTCCGAACAAGATCCGGCCGGGATGATTCACCCCGCTAAAGTTCCACCCCACCCCGCCGATAACCCGAGTGGATCATTTGGAAAACTGCGGGCCGGAAAGCCGGACAACGAAATCAGCCGCCTTTCCTTCGGGTCCACGCGGAAAAAGTCAGCCCAAGCAAATCGTATGAAAATCAGATTCGTCGCCCGCCAGTCGCTCCGTCGCTGTGTCACCACCGGGGCTCTCGCCTCGCTCTTGCTGGGAGGCGCCTTCGCCGCCAATGCCCAGTCGAAAGGCGATCTGCAAGTGTCGTTGATTGCGCGCAAGGTTACCGCCGATGCCGGAGGCAAGGAACGCTTGGTCGCAGCCGACACGGCCCGTCCCGGCGAAGTCATTCAATACGATGCCGTGTACCTGAACAAGGCGCGCCGCGAACTGCGCAATCTTTCCCCCACCCTGCCGATTCCGGCAGGCATGGAATTCGTCGCCGGCAGCGCCGTCCCTGCGGCCGCGCTGGCGAGCGTGGACGGCCGGACGTTCGAGCCGTTCCCGCTGGTCCGCAAAGTGAAGCGCCCCGACGGGCGGATCGAGGAGGTGGCCGTGCCGTTCTCCGAATACCGCGCGCTGCGTTGGAACAGCGGTGATCTCGAGGTCGGTGCCACCACCCGGGTGATCGCCCGCGCCCGGCTGCAAACCAATGTCGCCTCGCGCTAAGCGACTTCAACCAATCCGCCGCCATCCCCGTTTTTCCTCCGCAACCGCTCTTAACCAAACCCGACGTATGATTCCGAAACAGTTCATCTCCCTCACCCGCCAGATCGTCCGCCACACCCGGTCGCACGGCAACCGATACTCCGGCGCGCTCCGGGTCATCTTCCTCGCGCTCGCGCTCGCCGCGCTGGCCCCCGACCCGCTGGAATCCGCCGCCCCGCCCGCCGGCACGAGCATCGGCAACCAGGCGTCGGCCACCTATACCGACTCGAGCAACACGCCGCGCACGGCGACCTCGAACGTGGCCATCACCATCGTGCAGCAGGTGTCCAGCTTCGCGATCACCACCGACGGCCAGGCCAAGCAGTCCGCTGCCGGCGGCCAGGTGTTCTTCCCGCACACCATTTCCAACACCGGCAACGGCACCGACACGTTCACCCTGAGCGTGACCAACGCCACGGGCGACAACTTCGACCTCACTTCGCTGGCGTTGTATGCGGACTTGAACGGCGACGGCCTGCCGGACAACAACACCGCGATCACCAGCTCCGGACCATTGGCCGCGGGTGCCACGTTCAAGTTCGTCGCCGTCGGCACCGTGCCCGGCTCCGCCACCGCGGCCCAGACGGCCAGCATCGTCATCACCGCGGCCGGCACCGCGACCGCCAGCCCGGCGGTGGCGGCCGCCAACACCGACACCGTCACGGTCACCGCCAACGGCGTGGTCACCGTCACCCAGTCGCTCAGTTCCAATTCCGGCGCCGCCGGCAGCGGCCCCTACACGGTCACGATCAATTATAACAACATCGGCAACGTCACGGTGACCAATGTGAACCTGCTCGACGTGCTGCCCTCCGGATTCGTCTATGTGACCAACAGCGCCCGCTGGAGCGTGCTCGGTTCCGGCACCGCCCTGACCGACGCCAGCGACGGCGCGCAAGGCACCTCCCCGGACACCATCACTTATGATTACGGCGTCACCGTGGCAGGGCGTGTCACGGCCGTCATCGCCCGCGTGCTGCCCGGCGTTTCCGGCACGGTGACCTTCACCGTCACCATCGCCAGCGGCCAGGAGGCCGGCAAGATTTCCAATCCCCTGACCTATACCTATGACCCCGGCACCGGCACGGCGCTGGGACCGCTGAGTGCCAACACGACGGAATTCACCGTCACCCAGAGCACCGGCGTGACCCTCTCGAGCCAGACCATCCCCTCCGCCACCCAGGGCAGCACGGTGACGTTCACCAACATGGTCCAAAACACCGGCAACGGCACCGACTCATTCAACATCATTCTCACGAACATCAACTTCCCCGCCGGCACCACTTTCACCCTCTACCAGAGCGACGGGAACACGCCCCTGGTCGATGTCAACGGCGACGGCATCCCCGACACTGGTCCGCTCGGCACCAACCAGACCTATAACGTCATCGTGAAGGCCGTCCTGCCCACCGACAGCTCGGGCACCGGCGTCAACTACACCGTCTCGGTCACTGCCATCTCCAAATCCAACCCGACCGCCACCGCCACCGCCAGCGACGTGCTGACCTCGGTGGTGGGCAACACCGTGGACCTGACCAACGGCGCCTCCGGTGGCGGCGGCGCCGGACCCGAGGGCCCGGCCGTTGTCTCCCTGACCGCCAACCCGAACACCACCACCCGCTTCAGCCTCGTCATCACCAACACCAGCGGCGTCGCCGACACCTACAACCTTTCCTCCAGCACCAACTCGGGCTTCGCGACCACCACCTTCCCCCCGGGCTGGAGCGTCGTCTTCCGCGACACCTCTGAGGCCATCATCACCGCCACCGGCGTGCTGACCGCAGGCGGCCACAAGGCGGTTTATGCCGATGTCACCGTCCCCGCCGGCCAGGCTCCGGGCACCAATGACCTATACTTCCGGGTCGTTTCGCCGACCTCGGGCGCCAGCGATCGCATCCATGACGCCCTGATCATCAACACCGTCCGCAGCATTGCCGTCATCGCCACCCACAACGGCCAGGTCACCCCCGGCGGCTTCGTTGTCTTCAGCCACACCGTGGTGAACAACGGCAACGTCCTCGAAGGCGATGGCGTCGTCAGCTCCATCGCCCTGAGCCGCTCGGACTCGCTCTCGGGATGGAGTTCGGCGCTTTATTACGATGCCGATGGCGACGGTGCCATCGGACCCAGCGATCCGATCATCACCGGCCTCAGCTTCGTCAGTGCCGGCGGCGCCGGTCTGGCGGCGGGTGAAAGCGTGCGCATCCTGGTGAAGGTCTATTCCCCTCCCGGCACCCCGGTCGGCACCATCAACGCCACCACCATCACCGCCACCACGGCCAACGGCACCTACACCACCACCGTTCCCGCCACGGTGACGACGGCGGACAACTCCACGGTCATCTCGGGCGACCTGCAACTCACCAAGGAGCAGGCGCTTGATGCCAACCTCGACGGCTCGCCGGACACCGCCTACAGCATCGCCGACATCACCAGCGGCGCCCTCCCGGGCAAGGCCATCCGTTACCGCATCACGGTGAAGAACAACGGGTCCACCCCTGCGACCAGCGTCAAGGTTTACGACACCACCCCGGCCTACACGCTGTACACCAGCACCAACCCCGCGGCAACCACCGTGGGCTCGGTGACCACCGTGCCCGGCAACGGCACTGCCGGACCCCTTCAGTTTGACATCGGGACGCTCAACCCGGGGCAGTCCGCCGTGGTGACCTTCGGCGTCATCATCCAGCAATAAACCGGTCGCCGCCAGGGCAGCCCCGGTTCAACGCGAGGATTCGCTGATGAACTTCAGCGAGCTCCACCCGGTTTCGGAACTCTGGTCATTGCGACCAGCTCCGCATGGAGACGGCATGGCTCAACTCTGGATCACCGAACCGCCTGTCTGTCGGCGGGTCTGGCGGGTACTTTCCCTGCTGGCCCTCCTCGCCGGGGCGTTTCTTCCCGCGGCCGCCCGCGCGGTGGACATCGTCAACCGCGCCACGGTTCAGTTGAGCCTGCCCTCCCTCCGCGAACCGCTGACCCTCACCAGCGATCCGGTGACCACCCGTGTCGAGGTCGCCGGCGGCCTGCCCTTCCAAATCACCAAACAGGCGTCCCAAACGTCCGTCGCCCCGGGTCAGGAACTCCTCTTCACCCTGACCGCCACGCGCCTCTCCAACACCGTGGCCCATCCCTTCGCCGTCACGGTCAACGGCCTGCCCCAGTCGCTTCTGCTGGTGAAGGACATGATCCCCGCCAACACCAGCCTCGTCCGCGTCGGCGACCATTCCCCCGGCCAGCCGCTCTACCATCTGATCGGCGAACCCGAGCACCATTACTACACCACCCCGCCGGCCGAGTTGATCCGCGTGGACAAGCTCGCCTGGGGGTTCCCCCAGCTTCCCGTCGGCACCAACGTCACGGTGACATTCGTTGTCGCGGTCAGCCCGCGGGCGGACGGTCCACTGCGCAACACCGCGATGATATGTTACGCGGAAACGCCCGAGGGACCCCCGCGCCAGATCAACTCGAACACCGTGCAATTCGACGTCGCCGGCCCCCCGCCGGCGATTCGCACTTTTCGCGACAACGGTTTTTCCACCCCGATCACCAGCATTTTGCTGAACCAGCCCATCTTCGTGGAGGCCCAGTCCGCCACGTGCAACGCCGTCCCCGACGTGATCGAGACCAACATCGTTGTCATCGCCTCCGCCCGCACCGGCGACCGGGAAAGCATGATCGTGGTCGAAACCGGTCCCAACACCGGCCTCTTTCGGGTGCAACGCGGAGCGCCCACGCGCGACGCCGGCCAGTTTCCCGTCGAGGTCGAGAACGGCTGGATCGAAACCACCCGCGACGACTCGCTAACCGCCGAATTCCTCGGCTGCGGCACCCGGCGGGTGGTCACGCTGATCCTCATCGACCCTTCCGGCATTGTCTTCGACAGCCGCAGCAATACGCCCATCGAGGGCGCACGTGTGACGCTTCTCGACGCAACCACCGGCAGTCCCGCCCAGGTCTTCGGCACCGACGGCCTTTCGCCCGCGCCCAACCCGGTGGTGACGGCGGCGGACGGTCGCTACGTGTTTCCCACTGTCCGCCCCGGCACCTACCGGCTCCACGTCCAGCCGCCCCCGGGCTACTCCGGGCCGACGACCCAGCCCGCCGCCGCCCTGCCTGCCGGCCGCACCATTCATTCGCCGGGCTCCTTTGGGGGCAATTTTCCCGTCAACGCCGCCACGGGTGCCGTCACGATCGATTACCCGCTCGATCCGCTGGCCGTCGGCGGCGTCGGCATGTTCCTCCAGAAAACCGGCTCGCGCGCCACGGCGGAGATCGGTGACTTCGTGGATTACGCCGTCAAGCTCCGCAACGTCAGCGGCCGTGCTCTCACCGGGGTGCGCATCTTCGACGGACTGCCGCTCGGCTTCGCCTACCAGTCCGGGAGCGCACGCTTTGAAGGAGCGGCCATTCAGCCCGTTTCGCAGGGCGGCGGCCCGCGTCTCGAATTCCTTGTCGGCGCCGTTGCCAAGGACGCCACCGTGACCCTTACTTACCGCGTCCGCATTGGCCCCGGCGCCTTGCAGGGCAACGGCATCAACTCCGCCTCCGCGGTCAGCAGCGGTCCGCCGGTCTTCACCTCCAACGTCGCCAGCTTCCGCGTCCAGTTGCAGGGCGGCGTCTTCACCGACAAGGCGTTCATCATCGGCAAGGTCTTCGTCGATACCAATGGCAACCGCATCCAGGATCCCGGCGAGCCCGGCATTCCCGGCGTGCGCATCTTTATCGAGGACGGCTCCTACGCCGTCACCGATGGCGCGGGCAAATACAGCTTCTACGGACTGCGTCCCCGCACCCACGTCGTAAAGCTCGATGAAACCACCCTGCCGGCAGGTTCCAAGATGCTCGTGCTCTCCACGCGCAACGCCGGCGCCGGCACCTCGCGCTTCGCCGACCTCAAGCGCGGCGAACTGCACAAGGCCGATTTCGCCGAAGGCTCGGCCACCCCAGAAATCCTCGCCGAAGTTCAGGCCCGCCGAAAGAAGGCGGGCGCCCTCAACGGCGAACTCGACGCCCAGCTCAAAAGCGAACTGACCCGCGACGGCCTGCCCGTCCCGGTCGGCGATCCCCGCGCCCAACCCGCCAGCGGCCTCATCGGTCCCGCCCGCAACGCCCCCGGCGCCAATGCCGATCCCGGCCGGCTCACCCGGCCCGCCGCCACTTCCACTAACCAGCTCGATTCCGCCACCACCAACGCGCCCGTGGCCAGTCTCGCCGACCCGTCCGCCGCCACAACCAATGCCGTCGGGCAACCCTCTCCTCCCGCCGCCGCCGGCACCGGCATGACCACCAACGAACTGTTTTCCCCGCTCCTACCCACCGGTCCGCTCGCCGCCGAAGTCTCCGGTCTGCCCGCCTCCCCCGCCGCCCCGGCGCCTCTCCTCAATCTCGCCGCCGCCGTCACCAACCTCGACAACACCCTTGGTTTCATTGACTTCAAGGACCGCGACACCCTGCCGCTCCCGCAGGCCACCGTGCGGGTCAAGGGCGTTCAGGGCGCCAAGTTCACCCTCACGGTCAACGGCGCCGAAGTCCCCGCCTCCCGTATCGGCCGCCGTACCGAACTCGCCGAGAAGAAGCTCCAAGTCTGGGAATACATCGGCGTCAACTTCCAGCCCGGCGAAAACCTCCTCGAACTGGTCCAGAAAGATCCCTTCGGCAACGTCCGCGGCACCCGCAAGCTCACCCTCATCGCGCCCGACCGCCTCGGTCGCATCCGCATCCTCCTCCCCAAGGATCTTCCCGCCGCCGACGGTCGCACCCCCGTCACCGTCGGCGTCGAGTTGGTGGACGCCAAGGGCGTGCCGGTCACCGCCCGCACCGCGCTGACCCTCGAGAGCAGCCTCGGCCGCTGGCAGGTCGAGGACCTCGACCGCAAGGAACCCGGCATCCAGGTCTTCCTCGAAGGCGGCCGCGGCGAATACACGCTGGCCCCGCCCATGGAACCCGGCGACGCCCAGATCGTCGTCAGCAGCGGCATCTTGAAGGGCGAAGCCACCCTCGCCTTCCTCCCCGAACTCCGGCCCATGCTCGCCGTCGGCGTCATCGAGGGACAGCTCAACCTCCAGAACTTCAGCACCCGCGACCTCATCCCCACCCGCTCCCGCGACGGCTTCGACGAGGAATTGCGCGGCTTTGCCTTCGGCGGGGCAGACGGGAAACTCTTCGGTGGCGGACGCGCCGCCTTCTACCTCAAGGGCAAAATCAAGGGCGACGCCCTGCTCACCGCCTCCTATGATTCTGACAAGGCCACCCGCGAACGTCTCTTCCGCGACATCCAGCCCGATGAGTTCTACCCCGTTTATGGCGACTCCTCGGTGCGCGGCTTCGATGCCCAATCGACCGGCAAATTCTTCGTTCGCGTGGACAAGCGCAAGTGCTACGCCCTCTACGGCGACTACATCACCCAGTCCAGCAACGAGGCGCGGTCCCTCGGCAATTACAACCGCAGCCTCACGGGCGTCAAAACTCACCTCGAGCAAAAATGGCTGAGCGTCAACGCCTGGGCCGCGCACGACAGCACCCGCCAGATCATCGAGGAACTCCCCGCCAACGGCACCTCCGGCCCCTACCAGTTCCGCACCAGCGACGGCCTCGTCAACAGCGAGAAGGTCGAAATTCTCACCCGCGACCGCCAGCAACCCTCGCTCATCCTCAAGATCGTCCCGCTCTCCCGTTTCAGCGACTACGAGTTCGAGCCTTTCACCGGCCGCATCCTCTTCCGCGCCCCGGTGCCCAGCCTCGATGCCAACCTGAATCCCATCTCCATCCGCGTCACCTACGAGGTGGACCAGGGCGGCGACAAGTTCTGGGTGTACGGCGCCGACGGCCAGGTGAAGCTCCACGAACGCATCGAAGTCGGCGTTTCTGGCGCGCGCGACCAGAACCCCGTCGCCCCCTATCAGCTCTACGGCGCCAACTCGACCCTCAAGCTCGGTCAGAAAACCTTCCTCCTCGGCGAAGTCGCCTGGAGCGAGGCCGGCGACATCAACGGTTCCGCCGGCCGCGTCGAACTCCGCCATCAGGACGACAAGAACGAGGTGCGCGTTTACTGGGGGCGGGCCGACAACACCTTCAGCAACTCCGCCGCCATCCTCTCCGCCGGCCGCGTCGAATCCGGCGTCAAACTCGTTCGAAAACTTGGCGCCAGCACGCGCCTGCTCGGTCAGGCCATCGACACCTCGGCCGTCGGCGCCGGCACCCGCCGGGGCGCCGTGCTTGGCGTCGAGCACACCTTCAAGAACCAGCTCCGCGCCGAGTTCGGCGGCCGCTACAGCATCGAGACCGGCGGCACCGCCGGCCCGGTCCTCGCCTTCCCCGGCCTCACCCCCAACGAGGTCGCCAGCCTCCGCGCCAAGCTCACCGCCCCGATCCCCCGGATCAAGGGCGGCTCCGTGTACTCCGAATTCGAGAACGACATCCGCCGCATCAACCGCCGCATGGCCGCCCTCGGCGCGGATTACCAGGTCAACACCCAGACCAAGGTGTATGCCCGGCACGAATTCCTCTCCTCCGTCGGCAGCCCGTTCGACCTCAACGCCGTCCAGCAGCAAAACACCACCGTCTTCGGCGTGGACACCGCGTACATGAAGGACGGCAAGCTCTTCAACGAATACCGCATGCGCAACGCCATCACCGGCCGCGAGGCCGAGGCCGCCACCGGCCTGCGCAACGGCTGGAACATCGCCGACGGCCTGCGCCTCAACACCACCCTCGAGCGCGTCTCCCCGCTCGTCCGCGGCGGCCAGAGCGAGGCCACCGCCGGCACCGCCGGACTCGAATACACCGGCAGCTCCGACTGGAAGGCCAGCACGCGCATCGAACTCCGCACCAGCCGCCCCAACGACAGCCTGCTCCACACCCTGGCCTACGCCCGGCGCCTCAACGACGACTGGACCTTCCTCGGCCGCACCATCCTCCACGTCCTCCACAACAACGGCGCCCCCGGCGGAGAGAAGTTTCAGGGCCGCATCCAGGGCGGCTTCGCCTGGCGGCAGTCCGAGACCAACGTTTGGAACGCCCTCATGAAAGTCGAATACAAGCGCGAGGATGATTCCACCCAGCCCGCCCTGCCCATGGGACGCGACGTCGCCATTCTCTCCGTCCATGCGCACTACCAGCCCAAGGCGCACTGGTTCGCCAGCGCGCACTACGCCGGCAAGGCCGTCTGGGAAAACTCCCTCGGCCGCAACAGCGCCTACCTTGCCCACCTCTTCGCCGGACGCACCTCCTACGAAATCACCAAACGCATCGATCTTGGCCTCAACGTCAGCGCCCTCGTGAGCGGCAACCTCCAGAGCGCGCAATTCGGCTTCGGCCCCGAACTGGGCTACGTCCTGAAGAACAACATCCGCTTCGGCCTCGGTTACAATCTCTTTGGCTTCCGCGATCGCGATCTCGGGGCCGAGGATTACACCAGCCAGGGCGCCTACCTCGCCCTGCGCATGAAGTTCGACGAAGGTCTCCTCCACCGCCTCAACCCCACCGGCAAGAAACCGGCGGAATAGCCCGCTCCACGGAGCGTTACCCAGCGGCTGAGGAGCGCACGCGTCCCGCGTGCGGTCGTGTCCGTCCCGGACACGACTTCGCTCCCCAGTCTAACCCTTGCACCGGGTTGCGGTCAGCCGACGGACTGTCAAAACTTCCGGGGGAACACCGGTAGCGACACCACAGAGGGACGTTCTCTCCGATTGCGACTGAAGCTAAAGGCCGCAGTTGCAACTGGGGCCAACGGAGAAAACCACCAACTGACACTGACCAGCACTCATCTGCGGGCGCG
>CAZUUP010000147.1:0-10949 GCA_964623105.1 uncultured Akkermansia sp. | reverse complement strand
CTCGACCGCCTGCTGGGCGGCAAACTTGAGCCGGAACTCAACGTCGAACTGATCGACGTCGCCAACGGGCGCAAGGCAAACCCGGCGATCAAGGACCGGCTGGAAAAATATCGCGCCACGCTGCCCAAGGACGACCATCTGGCCCAATGGCGCGAAGGCTTCTACGGCGGCAATGCCGCCGCCGGCAAACGCACCTACTACGAGCGCTACGACGTGGCCTGCCAGCGCTGCCACAAGCTCAACGGCCAGGGTGGCGAGGGTGGACCGGACCTCACCGGGATCGGTTCCCGAGCAACGCGCGAATACCTTTTGGAATCGATCGTTTTCCCCAACCGGCAGATCGCCAAGGGCTTCGAGAACGCCACGATCGTCCTGCGGGACGGCCGCAATTTCGCCGGAATTGTCCAGAGCGAAACGAACGACGAACTCGTGCTCAACTCGCCGGAGGACGGCGTAATGAAGCTGCGCAAGTCCGAGATCAAATCCCGCGACCGCACCATGTCGGGCATGCCCGAGGAATTCAGCTTTGCACTCAGCCGTCAGGAACTGCGGAACCTGGTCGAGTTTCTGGCCAGCCTGAAATAGTGCGTCGTGCGGTGCCGCTCGTACCGAGCATCAGAGCGTGAATCGCGGAACCATCCCGCGCTTTCAGACTGGCGACGCGAGGGCGACTCCGGCCCTCGCAGACAGCCGCAAACCAGCGGGAGTCGCCATGGGGCGGCTGAACACCGGGGCCGTCGCACGCAAGGGCGATCAAAGACACTCCCGCGAAACGCCGCGCCTCGCCGGTCCGCCGGTGGGCTGGTTGCGGCATAGTCCGTCCCCCGATTCATTGCCGACGGAAGTCCGTGGCCGATTCGTCGCCATGAGCGAATCGGCCGGGTTACCGCCGCAATGCCGCCGGGCGGGCGGGCGGATTCGGACCTGGTCAAAACATTTTTGACTGCGGGCCAGAGTCGGATAGGGCTACGCTGCGCGGCGAACTCCGCCCCCTGTGCGTGACGCGCGGTGGCGGCAATGATTTTGACGGAACTACGTTTCATTGGTGATTGGAAACTGGCGGCAGGGCTGGCGCTCGGAGTGACGTTGGCCACGGTCGCGTGGATCCTGTACTGGCGTGAACTTCGCACCCGCCGCGATTTCCTCCGCTGGCTGTTGCCCGCGCTGCGTGCCCTGGCCGTCCTGACCGTCACCCTCACCCTCACCGGTCCGGTGCTGCATCACCGGCAAACCCTCGGGGAACTGGCGCGCATCATCCTGTTGGTGGACGCCTCGGGCAGCATGGATGTCGCGGACGAACAGATGGAACTCGCGCGAAAGTTGCTGTGCGCACAGGCCATGGGCTGGGTGCCCGCCGGGCGATTTGATGTGTCCCTGAAGCCGGTGGCCGCGGAACTGGCACGCGCCCAGAGCGTCGCCGCCGCGGGTCAGGCCGGGGACGCGCGCTCGGCGGTCGAGGAGTTTCGGAGCGCACTGCGCGGAGTGGATGCCGCGTGGGACAAGATCCGGCCGGAAGTCTGGCCGGCGGCCCGGGAGCGGCTGGAGGCGTTTCGCAACGACCTGTTGCAACCGGCAGCGAGGCTGGCGGCGACCCGCGGTGCCAATGCCCGGAAAGCCCAGGATGAGCTGGGCATCCTCGGCCGGGTGGCGGCGGACTTCGAGCGCGAGGTGAATGACGCCTTCGCCGCCATGCTCGGCAAGGCATTTTCCGCGGAGGACACCGGATTGGTTTCCATGGTCGAGAAGTTCGACCGGCTGAAGCGTTGGCGGCGGCTGGAAACGCTGTTGCTGGGCGGAACCGAGCCGGTGATCGCCCGGCTCGCCGCCCAGCACAGGACCGAATTGCAGGCGATGGCCGGCAGCAAAGGCCAGATGCTCTGGTGGCCGGCGGGCGGCAAGGCAGAGCCCGGGGGGAAGCCGCCCACCACCTTCCCGGCTTATGCTCCCACCAACGCCACCACCGACTTGGGCGGACCCTTGATGGAAGTCGTGGAACAGGGGGATTCCAAACAGCGCGTCGCCGTGGTGTTGTTTTCGGACGGCCAGCACAACCAGGGCGCCTCGCCCCTCGAGACGGCGAAGATGTTTGGGCAGCGGGGAATCCCCATCCACACCGTGGGGCTTGGTTCCGCCCTGCCGCCGCGCGATCTGGCGGTGCTGGATGTGAAGGCGCCGGACACGGTGAATGCCGACGCGCAACTCCGCGGCGAAGTCATGCTGCGCGACGACATGCCCGCCGGGGAGCCGTTTACGCTGCGCATCAGCGCGGGCGGAAAGACTCTTTGGGAAAAGGCGCTGACCACCGAGCAGCGTTCCCAGCGCGCAGTGCCCTTCGAGTTCTCCATCAAGGATTACGTGACGGCGGAAATGAAGGCCAAGGATCGCGACCTGCAGTTTGCCAGCCTGGGCATTGCCCTGGAAGTCTCAGTGCCCACGCTGCCGGGCGAAAAGAACACGAACAACAACGCGCGAATCTTCCGGATGAACGCGATGACCCAGAAGCCAAAGGTGCTGTTGTTGGACGGGCGTCCGCGGTGGGAGTTCCGCTATCTGCGCAATCTTTTTGAGCGCGACGAGCGCTGGGAGGTCAACGCCCTGCTGGCTGGCGGCGGCGGGGAACAGAAACCCTGGTCCCGCGGCGCGCAGAACGGGCAGTTCCCGGGGACGCGAGAGGCGTTGTTTTCGTATCACCTGATTGTTTTCGGGGACCTTCCGGCCGGCCAGATTCGCGGGCCGGAACTGGACTGGATGCGCGAGTTCGTGGAGCGCCGCGGCGGCGGCATCATCTTCATCGACGGACGGCAGGAGGAGCTGTCGAACTTTGCGAACTCGGAGATTGGCGGGCTGTTCCCTGTGTCGTGGAAGGGACCGGCGGTGGAAAGCCCGGATTTCCGCTTTCGCTTCAAGGCGATCGGGGCGGCCCAGGCGCCATTGTCGCTGGTGCCGGAGACGCAGCAGAATCTTGAACTGTGGGGTTCGCTGCCCGGTCCCCATCGGGTCGCCCCGGCCCAAGCGCTGCCGGCGTCGGAGGTGCTCCTCGAGGCGGTGCTGGGCGAGCGGACGGTACCGGCGCTGGTCTATCGCCGGTTTGGTGCCGGTAGGGTCTTGTACGCGGGGCACGATGATTCCTGGCGCTGGCGCTACAATGTGGGCGACCTTTATCACCAGCGTTTCTGGAACCAGGTTTCCAAGTGGATGATGGAAGCGCCGTTTCCGGTGCAGGACCGGTATGTGTCGCTGGATTCCGGCCCTCCCAGCTACCAACCGGGCGACATGGCGGAGATCCGGGTGCGGGTGCGCGACGCGGAAGGCAAGTCAATGCTGGACGCCAAGACGACTGCCGTGCTCTTTCGCGACGGACAGAAGACCGCCGAACTCCCCATGGCGAGCGACGAGTCCAGCGGCGGGACCTACCGCGCCCGCACCCAACCGTTGACGCCGGGCAACTACGAGGTGCGGGTGCAAGTCGAGGGTCTGCCCGAGGCCGAGATGAAGGCCCGCACGCAATTCACCGTCGCGGCCAAAACCGGCGGTGAACTGGGCCTGCTGCACTGCGACGAAAGGATGCTCCGGCAGATGGCCTTTCATTCGGGCGGCACATATTTCCGCGAGGAGGAGCTTGCGGGACTGACCGAGGTGCTCCGGCCGTTGAGCGACGGGCGGGTCATCGAAAGCGAGACCGCCCTCTGGCAGAGCTACTGGTGGTTTCTCCCGATCATGCTGCTGCTGACCGCGGAATGGATTCTGCGGAAACGGTTCGGGATGTTGTAGGCCGCGGAGGCGGGAAACTCCGCGCCGCCGGCTGATATCGCAGGTGACTTTCTGCCGCAGCACATTGTAGATTCCACCCGCAACTGGCCAGCAGCTTAGCATGTCGCCCATCATTACTCTCAGCATCTACTGCGCCCTCATTCTCATGGCGTCCCTGTCGGGCGGGTGGATCCCCATGTTCGTGCGCCTGACTCACACGCGGATGCAGGTCGCCACCAGTTTTGTCTCGGGACTGATGCTGGGCGTCGGAATGCTGCACCTGCTGCCGCATGCGTGGAACGAGATGCGCTCCATCGATCAGGTGGCTGGGTGGATGCTGGCCGGATTTCTGCTGATGTTTTTCATCCAGCGGTTCTTTCATTTCCATCACCACGACGTGCCGGACGAGGACCCGGAGGCCAGGGAGGCGGCGGCCGCCTGCACCCACGACCATTCCCACGATCACGACCACGCGCACAGCGATGATCATTCGCTGGCCAGCCAGTCCGCCAAGAATCTTTCGTGGGGCGGGGCGGCACTGGGATTGACGCTCCACACGCTGATCGACGGCATCGCACTCGCGGCGAGTGTGCAGGTGGAATCACACGACGGTCAGGAAGGCCTGCTGCTGGGCTTCGGCACATTCCTCGTGGTCATCCTGCACAAGCCCTTCGACGCGCTGGCCATCGCCACGCTGATGGCGACGGGAGGCTGGTCGAAGGCATCCCGGCACATCGTCAATGCCCTGTTCGCCGTGGCGATTCCGCTGGGGGTGGTGTTGTTTCATCTCGGGGTGAATCAAAATTCGCCGGAGTTTCACCATCATCTGGGCGCCGCCCTCGCCTTTGCGTCGGGCACCTTCCTTTGCATCGCAGCCAGCGACCTCCTGCCGGAACTCCAGTTCCACTCGCACGACCGTGGCAAGCTTTCGGCAGCCCTTGTCGCTGGCCTGATCGTGGCGAAAATAATCGGGGAATTCGAGACTTCGGGGCACGACCATCATCATGGCCATGACCACGGCCACAATCACAACCACGGAAAAGAACACGCCGAACCGCACGGATCCAAACCGGAGCCCGCACCCGCCGGAATCACGAATGTGCCAGCGTCCAACAGCGCGCCACTGAAGGCGCAGTAGCGGCAACAAGCGGCAGGGTTCTGGCGGGAAGGAGAATTACGTCGAGTCGATCCGGCGCCCGAACAGCGGGTGGAATCCCGTTTCGCCGGCTTTGCAAAAACCTACGCCCTGGTGAATTCGCCCGTTGATTCCGGTTTGGACCGGTGCGCCCGGTGGCCTTTGCGGGAGTGCTCACCGTCACCGGGAGCGGCGGCACGCAGTTTGGCGATGATGCCGGGGAGATGTTTGAGAAGATAATCCACTTCCTCCTCGGTGTTATAGATGCCGAGGCTGAAGCGCAGGGAGGCGGTGGCGCGCGCGGCGGGCACGCCCATGGCGGTCAGGACATGCGAGGGCTCAAGGGAACCCGTCGTGCAGGCGGAACCGGAAGAAGCGCAGACGCCAATCTGGTCCAGCAGAAGCAAGGCCCCCTCCGCCTCGATTCCGTCAAAAGCCAGGTTGGTGGTATTCGGCAACCGCGGATCGCGCGCGCCATTACGCATCGATTTGGGGATGCTGGCGAGAATGCCGCGTTCCAGCTTGTCACGCAGGGCGCGGACCCGGGTGTTTTCGTCATGCAAGGTGGCCATGGCGAGTTCCGCCGCCCGCCCAAAGGCAACGATGAAGGCCGTGTTTTCGGTGCCCCCCCGGCGGCCACGTTCCTGCCCGCCTCCGATGACAAACGGATGATACGGGGCGCCTTTGCGCACGTACAGCAGGCCGATTCCCTTGGGCGCATGCAGTTTGTGGGCGGAGAGAGAAAGATAATCCACGTCCGTGGCGCGAACATCGAGCTTCACCTTGCCGGGCGTCTGGACGGCATCCGTATGGAACAGCGTACCTTTGCTGTGACAGATGGCGGCAATTTCTTCGATCGGAAACAGGACGCCCGTCTCATTGTTCGCCCACATCGCGGAAACAATCGCCGTATCGGGGCGGATGGATTGCTCGAGCACGTGCAAATCCAACGAGCCGTCCGCCTCGACCGGGAGGAACGTGACATCGTAGCCACGCTTCTGCAAATAGGCGCCGAACTTCATGTTGGCGGAGTGCTCGACCGCCGTGGTAACGACATGCCGTTTGCCGGGCTGCGTCACCAGCGCACTGTGCAGCGCGGTGTTGTTGCTCTCCGTTCCACAACTGGTGAAAACGATCTCCCGCGGATCGGCGTTCAAAAGGAGCGCCGTCTTGACCCGTGCTTCGTCCAGCAATCCGGCCACCTGACTGCCGAATCCGTAGGCGCTGGAGGGATTGCCCCAGAATTCTCCGAACAATGGATTCATGGCCGCCAGCACTTCGGGGGCAACCCGGGTGGTGGCGTTGTTGTCGAAATAATAAATCCGGCGCTGGCTCATGGCGGTATGATCAACCGTGCGGAGAAATTACTCCCGCAGCCTTACCTGTTACGCGAGCATTAAATCCGATGATTACACCGGGAAGCTGTTCGCGGATTGCCCTGAATACCTCTCCCAAAAATCCCGGCCCGCCCGCCCCAAGTCTCCAGGGCGTCAGAATGGGGCTCCAACCGCGATCTAGTCCTGCGACTACGCAAGTCCGGAGTCCTGCACAGGCGGACTTACGTAACGCCGGCCGGCAAGCACCGCCCGCACCGCCGCCACCAGATGTGTGGCGACATAATCCTTGCAAACATAGGCCGATGCGCCGACCCGGAAACTTTCCCTCACATACGGTTCGTCAACGTGGTTGGACACAATGACCACCCGCGTGCCAGAAGACTCCAGCTTCAGGCGCCGCACCAACTCGATGCCATGCAAACCGGGCATCACCAAGTCCGTGATCAGGACATCCGGGCGGAGCTTCTGAGCCATTCCGAGCGCGGTCAGACCGTCGGAGGCATCACCTACCATGTGGAAGTCCGCCTCCCGGTCCAGCAATCGTACCAAATTGTTACGAACCACCGGGTGATCCTCGGCCAGCAGGATGCTGACCATCTGGTAACCCGTGGCGGACGCCATCTCATGCACCGGACCGGTCGCCGACGCGGAAGGCGGCACAACGCCTTGCGAACTCGGATCGAAAGGCACCCCCGTCGAACCCCGGAAATCCACCGCCCGTCCGGGAACACGCCGACGCACCAGCTGGTTGGGGCGACTACGTCTGCCGCTTTCCCTCCACACAAGTGAGATTGGCCGCTGCATCCTGTCCGATTCCTTTCCGCCAAACACCTTAACGCCCGGCGGTCACCACTGAACTCAAATGACAGCCGGGTTGGACATGCCGTCCAACCCGGCCGCTGTGCTGGACCAAACTAACCAGATTACAACAAGGTCGGCAACCACGACCCCTCGCCATGCGCGGGACCGCCGGTGCCGACCGCGAGACCAATTAGAACTTATACGCCACCGCCGTCACGAAGCGGGTGTCGAGCTTCTTCCGTCCCGGCACCGGCACGTTGTCGTAGGTGCTCTGCAGGTAGGTACGGAGCGAGAGGTTCTTGTAGAGCTCGGTGTCCAAACCGACTTCGAAGTTGAGGACGTAGTTGTTGAAGTCGTCAACCTGGGGCAGGAACTCGGCGCTCTGCCAGATCTTGGTCTTGTCCGAGATCTTATGATCCAGACGTTCGGCCACACGGAGGGCCATGAACGTGCGATCAACCGACGTCGCACCGCGCTTCTGATGCTCATAAATGAGCGAAGGGCCGACCTCACCGCTGAGCTGCGTGCGATCGTTCTTGATGAAGTAGTGACCCAGACCGGCGCTGATGGTCACACGGGGCTGGAGTTGCGCGATCTTGTCATACAACGCTTCCGCACGCACAAACCCGTAGGTCCGGTCGTTGAACAGACGGTTGTACTGGCCGAATCCCCGGAAGGATTGGGCGGAGGTCACGCCTTGGTTCGCACCGTAAACGGCGTCCGCACCGAGCTTGATCTCATTCTGGCCCTGCTTGCGGGAGGACAGCACGTTGCCCGTGAAGAGCAAGGTCGAGCTGTTGCCGCGGGTCAACGTGAAGCCGAGGGCGGCACTGTTTTCCCAGGGTGATTTGTTCTGGGCATTCGCCGCGGCCGCACCCGTCAGGAGTGCACCGGTCACGGCCATGCCCATCGCGAGGTTACGAGTTGTGGGGGTCATGTACTAGGTGTTGTTTTGTTGTTGTTGTTGTGATTTGGGATTTCGGCAGCGTCATTGCTTCGGAACCCCGGGAAGATTACCCAGCGCCTTGGCCGGCTCGGAAGCCGCCGCGTTCGCCAGGCCCTTCTGTATCTGCATTTTGAGCGACTCGACCAAGCCAGCCAGCTCAGGGCTCAACTGGACATTGCCAAGACTCTTCAAAGCATTGAGAGCTTCAGGATATTTTTTCTCCGCAACCAGCGCCTTGGCTTGATCAATCAGCTTCTGCGCTTCCGCATTCACCGAGGCTGTAATCTGCGGGACCGCCTGTTTGGCAGCCTCAACCGCCGCTTTGGCCTTGTCGCCCACCGCTTGCGCAGCATCCCCGGCCGCTTTCGAAGCGTCAGCAGCAGCTTTGCCGGCCGTGGCCGACACGTCTTGGGTCACTTTTTCGGCGCCCGCCTTCACGTCAGTGGCGGTCTTCTGGGCCTGACCGACCGCTGTGTCCATCGCCTTTTGCAGGCCGGAGGCGGGCTTGCTTTCAACCTTCGGGGCGGGAGCTTCTTCCTTGCCGCAACCCACCAAACCCAGCATGACGGCGGCGACGGCGAGTGAACTCGTGGTTTTCATATTGCTCTTTATGGCTGTTCAAAAAAAGGGCTGGCGGGTTGCGCCCGCCAGCCCTTGAAGGGTTACTAATCGCTTAGTAAACGTGCGTGCTCTCTTCCTTGTTGACCGGGGTCTTCACGAGGTCAGAGACATACCACACGCGGGTGCGGGCGTCTTCCACGGCAGCACCCTTGGCCTTGACGGTCCAGCGGATGGCCTGTTTCGGAGCGAGGCGAGGATAGACAGCGAAGCTGACTTTCTTGCCTTCGACGGTGACGGCGGTGTCGCCACTGCCGCTAATCGGATCAACCCCGGCGGGGAAGATCATGTCCGACTTGATGTTGGTGTCGTCGGCGGTGCCCTGGTTGGTAATGGTCACGACGTAGTCGGTGCCTTCGCCAACTTGAATCGGGTCAACCGTGTCGATCATCTCGAGGAGCAAGCCAGCGTAGCCCTTCCAGAGCGTGCACGCTTGGGCCGAGCCCGTCAGGCCTTCACCGGTCGCCACCGAGGCGCCGTTGCAGTAATTGCCAGCAGTGTCAGCCGTGAGGGTGACGTTGAAGGCCTTCTTCTCGCCAGCCGCGAGTTGTCCAACCTGCCAGGTGGCGCTGTTGCCGCTGACAGTGGCGCCCGGAGCCGCCACGATGCGGGTGCCGGCGGGGGCATTGTCGGTCACGACAACGTTGGAGAGGGCTTCGTCGCCCGTGTTGGTAACCACGATCTCGTAGTTAGCATTCTTGCGGGTGTACTGTTCCTTGGTGCCGGTCTTCACGATCGCGATGCCGCGCTCGGTGACGACAGTGCAGGCTTCCGCGGACACGCGGCCAGCATTGGAGGACTGGGCGGTGGCGTTGTTGCAGAAGCGACCGCGCTTGCTGGCCTTGGCGGTGACGGGGATGCTCTTGGTCTGGCCAGGAGCAAGATCGCCAACGTTGAAGGTCAGGGTCTGACCCGTCGGACCCACCAAGCCGTCAGGCAGGGTGTCGGTCACGACGACGTTCTTCGCGACCGCCGAACCGTTGTTGCTCACCACGACGTTGTAGGTCACGTCGGAGTTGAGCTGGGCGCGTTCGGGGCCGGTCTTGACGATCGCCAGCGAGGGCTTGCCGACGATGAGCGAAGTGCAGGCCTTCGGATCGGCAGAGACGGTGTAGCAGGACGCCAGAGCGCCTTCCTTGTCGGCCCGGAGGCAGACCTTGATGTCTTTCTTCTCGCCCTTGTTCATGGACGGGAACTTCCACACGAGCTGGTTGCCGGCAACCTGCGCGGCGGGCTCGCTGCGGACATAAGACGCACCGGCGGGAATCTCATCGGTCACGATGACATTGCCCGCGTCGTCCAGTGCGGTGGCGGTGATGTCGTAGCAGAACTCTTCGCCCAAAACGGCTTCGGACGGCACGCGCTTCACGACGTGCATGAGATGGGTGCGGATGCCCGCCCCTGAAACCGTGGCCGGGGCGCCCTTCGGAGTCGCCACCGCATCTGCACCGCCCCAAGCGCGGCCCCAAGTGTCCGTCGGGCCCGACTCGGGCCGGTGTTGGGTGACGGTTGATTTGTCATAGCTGGCGCAGCCGGCCAAAATAAAGGCCGACGCGACGCACGCCGACGTAACGATTCGCAGTCTAGTTTTCATTGATCTGTTTATGTTGCTCCAGTTGTTTGTTTTTATTAATCCACCCGCCCAGCACAGGCGTGTAGCTACCAGAACTGGCCGGATATTGTCTGACAGTTTCGTAATGTTCAACGAATATTTTCAGGCTCTTGCCCCGCCGCCAACGACCACCGCCGACCACCCGAACCAGTTCATCACCCGCGAACTCCGGCCCGACGTCCGCTCCGCTGTCCCCAGCTTCGCACACCGTCAAACCTGCACGTCTGAGTTCGTCCGATGCCGAGCTTTCCGCCGCGTCATCTACCGATACTCAACGACCCGACCCTAGAGACCTCCGCCGGATAACACCATCCGTAGCCTCTGGTATTTTTCCCCCCTGCCCCGGGACAGCCCGCCAGCCCGCCAGGCGCGCCGTCAGGCCGAGATGATCCCCCGCCGGATGGAGAAGCGCACGAGATCCGTCTGCGAACGAAGATTCAACTTGCGCATGAGATTTGCCCGATGAGTTTCCGCCGTGCGCGGGCTGATAAAAAGTTTGGCCGCGATCTCCGCGCTGGTGTTCCCTTCGGCCGCCAGTTGCAGAACCAACCGCTCGCGTTTCGTCAGGGTGTCGAAAGCATCCAGTCCGCTGTCACCGCTGTTTTCCAACTCGGCCGCGACCACCTTGCCCGCCACCTCCGGCGGCAGATAACGCCGCCCGGCAAGCACCTCGCGGACGGCAGTCACCAACTCCGCCGCCGTGCCGCCCTTGAGCACATATCCCTGCGCCCCGCTCCGCAACGCCTCCAT
>CAZUUP010000146.1:10821-10958 GCA_964623105.1 uncultured Akkermansia sp. | reverse complement strand
CTCCCGCAGAATGGTTCGGGGATTCAAGGCGCGAACTTGGGTTGGGAGAAATCTCCCCCCCAGAGAGAAGGCACGGACGTTCGCCCCCCTCGCTCACGAATCCCCACGCGCACCTTTGTCGAGTCGAGGCCGCAGCG
>CAZUUP010000146.1:0-10721 GCA_964623105.1 uncultured Akkermansia sp. | reverse complement strand
CCCCCCTCTCCCAGCGGGAGAGGGCCGGGGTGAGGGAGAACGCCCCAGATTTCCCGTTGCATTCACTCCCCACAAGACTTCGAACATTTTCACCCGCACCACGACTCCCCTCTCCCCCCAGAGGAAGAGCATGGACGTTCGCCCCCTCGCTCACAAATCCCCACGCGCACCTTTGTCGAGACGAGGCCGCAGCGCCCCCCTCTCCCAGCGGGAGAGGGCCGGGGTGAGGGAGAACGCCCCAGATTTCCCAAACCTCCCGCCCCAAAAACTCCGCCTCCCACACGCATCCCGCCCACCGCCCTCACCCTCAAGCCAGCAACTCCCCAAATTCCGCGTTGTAAGTCTTCTGACACCCCGTGCAGTGCCCGCTGATGATCTCCATCGCCGGCGTCCAGCCATACACCTGCCCACAATGCTCGCAGTGAATCACGTACTGCTTCCCCGTCGCCAGATACTCGATCCGCGCCCGCTCCGACGGCGTCTCCACATCACCCGCCTCCAGCAGGCTCAACATCCGCACATCCACGTTCGCCACCTGCGCCAACCGCCCCGCCTGCGCGTTGATCACATCCTCGAAACAGTTCCGCACCAACCGCGCATTGCCAAAGTTCTCCGTCCGTTGCCGGTGATGCCACGCGAAATGATGCAGAATCTTCTCCCGCAGCGCCGGCGTGATCACCAACCCGTTCTTCCGGCACAACGACGCGAAAATCCGGCAAAGCTCCTGCGGCGTGTAATCCGGAAACTCGACGAACCGCGTGAAGCGCGAGTGCAGCCCCGGATTGGAATCCACAAACCGTTTCATCTCCGCCGGATAACCCGCCACGATCACAATCAACCGGTCCCGGTTGTCCTCCATCCGCTTCAAAAGGGTCTCGATCGCCTCCCGCCCGTAATCCTCCTGCTCCTTCACCAGACTGTACGCCTCGTCGATGAACAGGATCCCATCCAGCGCCGAATCGATCACCGCATTGGTCTTCGGCGCCGTCTGCCCCACATACTCGCCCACCAGTGCCGCCCGGTCACACTCCACCAGATGCCCCTTCTTCAAAATTCCCAGCGACTTGTAAATCCGCCCCATCAACCGCGCCACCGTCGTCTTCCCTGTTCCCGGATTGCCCGTGTACACCGAATGATAACTCGTCGGCAACGCCGGCAATCCCTGCGTCAGCCGAAGCTGCTGCAACCGCGCAAAATTCGCCGTCTGCCGCACCTTCTTCTTCACCTCCGCCAGCCCGATCAACTCCTCCAACTCCTCCAGCACCTGCTCCAGCTTCTCCACCTTGAACTGCGACGGCCGTCCCGCCACCGTCGCCGACTGCTCCTCGCACACCAGCGCGATTTGCTTGCAAAAAAAGTGCGCGAACCGTTCGTCCCGCGATGACGTCGCGCCGTCCATCGCCGCAAACGCCCCGCACACCTCCTGCGCCAGAAACTCGTAATACCGCAATACCAGCGCCGGCAGCTCCAGCTTCCCCAGCACCCGCGCAATCTCCCCAAACGCCCGGTCCAGCCCCTCCTTCAAGTTCTCCGCCACCACCTCGTGCAGCTTCGTCACCTTCTCCCGCGACCGCTCCACATACTCGTCAATCGCGTCCCGCAAATGCAGCCCCTTCCCCCCGACGAAATCCCGGTTCAGCACCTGCAAACGCTCCCGCTGCGGTGCCCGGAACAAACCCGTGAACTGGTTCACCATCTCCTCCGTCCGCCGGTTATACAGGCACGCCACCCAAAACTGCGCCGCCGCATCCACCTGCAACGAATGCTCTCCCCGCGGAAAAAACACCGACCAGTTGCCCCCCGTCACCCGCCGGAACGACTCCGACAACCGCTCCAACAAGTCCACCGTCCCCTCGCTCCCCCGCTCATACGACAGCGCGGGCGGGGTCAAAATCTCCAGGTGTTCCTCCAGCAATCGCACACTGAACAACGCCCGCGCCAGCCGCCGCACCGAATCCGCGTCGCACCCCGTCACCTGCGCAATCTCCCCAATCCGCGTGCCCAGCTTCTTGAACGCCCCCAGAAAATCCGTCTCGCACGCCAGAATCTTCGCCGCCTGCCCGTCACTCACCCACCCCAACTGCTGGAAATGCGCCAGGATGTCCACCGTCGTCAGCTTGTTGAACGCCGCCAGATTCGCCTCCCCATGCACCTGCGGATCCCGCTGCCGCGGCTCCCCCATCAAACACGCCAGCACCGCGCCCGGCAGCAGCGGATGCGTGCTGAAATCGCTCACCAAACCGCCCGCCCCCGCTTTCGCTTCGTTCGCCATCACCTCCCCAGCTTCGCAAAGAAAAAGGGTCGCCGCAACCGCGACGACCCCAAGCTTCCCAACTCCCGCTCGAACTTACCGCACCGCCTCCTGCGCCTTCTTCCACGCCTTCCCGTAATGATCCATCGCCTTCCCGGCGCTGTTCTTGCGATCCGATTCCGCCAGGCTTTCCGCCTCTTGATACGCCCGCACACCCTCCGCCAGTTTGTTCACGTTCCCTCCGCCGTTCGCAGCCGCCTCCAAGGCCGACTTGGCCAGCACACTCGCCGCACACAACAGCGACCGCACTTCCATTCCCAGCGCCGATTCAAACTCGTCGCTCCCCTCGCCCGCCGCCTTGTTCGTCGCCGCCTTGTTCAGATGCTCCACCGCCTTGCCCAACTCCCGGAACACGACCTCGCCCCGGACGCTATCCACCGTAAACTCGCTGGTCCACAACCCCTCGGCCACCGACCCTTCCAACGCCGCCAGCGCCTTGTCCAACTCCCGCCCGTCCGCCTTCGGTTGCGCCGGATCCCCCAACCCCGCCAGCAAACCAAACACCGCACCCCAAGCCTCCCCCACCCGCTCCTGCGGTGCCATATCCACCAGCGCCAATCCCGCGATGGGACTCAAATCCACCGCCCGCACCCGCTGCAAATCCAGAAAATGCTCCGTCGTCCCGCTGGAATAACCATACCGCGACACCGTCCGGTCCGACCGGATTCCATAGAACCCGTCATACCCGACTGCGAACGCCTGCACGTCACAATGCGGAATGATCATCGTATTGCCGGTCGTCCCCTGCCCATACACCCGGTGCGCACACGTCGGCAGGTAATTGGTTACCAACAACCCCGCATCAAACACCTGCCCCACCCGGATATCCGCCACTCCCGTCGCATTCTGCACTACCGTCTTCAATCCGAACGGCCCATTCCCCACAAACGCCGCCGTCCCATCGGCAAACAGGTAGAAATCATACTCGCTCGACACCTCCACCCGCACCGGATTCCGGGGCCGGATATCCTCCTCCAAAATCTCGTTGTGCCGTTCCACCGTCGTCCCGAACCGCGGCCGCCCCCAACTGAACACCGAGCCATCCTCCTTGATCACCACCACCCGGCCCCCGTTGGCCGCCATCGTCCGCACCCCCGACTGCGCCGCCAGCGGAATGTTCAACTGCCCGTCATCATTGACCCCCCACCCCGTCACCCCGCCGTCGGTCTTGATCACAAACATGTTCGGCACAAACATTTGTTTCGCGCCAAAGATCGCCTTCACCCCCCGCAACTTGTCCGGCGTCGGCGGCACCGCCCCCATGAAATAAGGATTTCCCTGCCCCAGCGCCACCGTTCCATCCGCCCGCAATCCCGCATAATAAATCCCTCCGGCCGCAATCGCCGTTACATGATGTCCAAAACCCGCTGTCAACTCCGGATCAATCCCAAAACCGTTCCACCCCACCACCCGCCCACCGCACTCCAATCCGTGCGCTTGAAACCCAACCCCCATGGCCAGCAACCCACCACACATGCCCGCCAGCACCCGGACTCCGAATCGTTTTCCCAACGGCGTTTTCATAGATTTTACAACTTGGAACTTTTCACGACAGGCGAATGCCCACGCACCCAAAATACCGCCGTGATTCGGAACCCCTTATATCCCTCCCTCCCATCCGGTCAAACCTTTCGTCCACCGTCCGCAAAAAGAGAGACGGCCATCCCTACCCTCCCCGCGAAGCCCGACCGCGGCCCCCGCCACGCGGTCGCCCCTCGCCCGCCGCCTGCTGCCTGACCAATTCCTCCTCCCGCGACGCCTCCCCCGCCCGCCGCCGTGCCGCATCCTTCATCAACCGGATCACCAGCGCCGTCCACCCGGTCTGATGCGACGCCCCCAAACCCTTCCCGTTCTCCCCATGGAAATACTCGTGAAACAACACCAACTCCCGCCAATGCGGATCATTCGCAAACCGCGGATCATCCCCATGACACGGCCGCCGCCCGCTGGCATCCGGCAGAAACAACCCCGCCAGCCGCCGCTCAATCTCGCAACCTACGTCCCGCAGATTCATCCACCGCCCCGACCCCGTCGGACACTCCACCTGCACCTCGTCGCCGTAAAAATGGTGGAACCGCTCCAGCGCCTCGATCAGCAGATAATTCACCGGAAACCACACCGGACCCCGCCAGTTCGAGTTTCCCCCGAACAACCCCGAATTCGACTCCCCCGGCACGTAATCCACCCGATGCTGCTCCCCGCCCGCCTCAAACACGTACGGCTCCCGCTCGTGATGCTTCGACAACGACCGGATCCCGAACGGCGACAAAAACTCCGTCTCGTCCAGCAGATACTTCAGCACCCGCACCAGCCGCTCCTTCGACGGAATCGCCAGCAACCGCCGCCGGTGCCCGCTCTCGCAATAACTCACCTGCTGCGCCAGATCCGGCCGGTTCTTCACGAACCACTCCAGCCGCTTGTAAAACCCGGGCAACTGCCGCAAACGCTCTTCCTCCAGCACCTCCACCGCAATCAGCGGCAGCAACCCCACCATCGACCGCGTCTTCAGCGGAATCACCCGCTCCCCCGTCAGAATCTGATCGTAATAAAAGCCCTCCGCCTCGTGCCACAACCCCGTCCCGCCCAGCGCATTCATCGCATCCGCAATCTGCACGAAATGCTCGAAGAACTTCGACGCCATGTCCTCATACGATCGGTGCACCCGCTCCCCGTCATGCGCCAACTCCAGCGAAATCGCCAGCATCGTCAGGCTGTAAAACGCCATCCACGCCGTCCCGTCCGCCTGCTGCAACGTCCCCCCCGTCGGCAGCGGCTTGGACCGGTCAAACACCCCCACATTGTCCAGCCCCAGGAATCCCCCCGAAAAAAGATTCTCCCCCTTTGCATCCTTCCGGTTTACCCACCACGTGAAATTCAGCAGCAGCTTCTGGAACACGCTCTCCAGAAACTCCCGATCCCGCTCCCCCGCTCGGGCCGAAATCTTGTACACCCGCCACGCCGCCCACGCATGCACCGGCGGGTTCACATCCCCAAACGCAAACTCATAAGCCGGGATCTGCCCGTTCGGGTGCATGTACCACTCCCGCAACAACAGGCTCAACTGCTGCTTGGCAAACTCCCCGTCAATCCGCGCAAACGGAATCATGTGGAACGCCAGATCCCACGCCGCAAACCACGGATACTCCCACGCATCCGGCATCGAGAACACATCCCGGCTGAACACATGCTTCCATTCGTGATTCCGCCCTTCCTCCCGCCCCGCCGGCGGCGGCGGCGCCCCCGGATCACCGCGCATCCAGTCCGCCACCACATAGTGATAAAACTGCTTGCTCCACAACAAACCCGCATACCCCTGACGAATTACCCGCCGCTCCTCCTCCGTCAGGTTCGGCGGCGACACCGACGCGTAAAACTCATCCGCCTCCCGGATTCGCGCCGCCATCACACCGTCAAACCCCGCCCCCAGCGCCCCGGCCGGCGCCTCCTCCTCCGCATACAACCGCAACCGCACCGTCTGCGCCTCCCCCGCCCCCAGTTCCAACCCATACCACGGAGCCGCCTTCGTCCCGTAACCCTTCGGATTCACCGTCCCCGCCCGCCCCCCGATCACCCGCTCGTGAAAGCCATCCTTCACATACCGCCCGCTGTTCTCCGCCCCATGCAGCCGCGCGTGATTCGTCTCATTGTCCGTGAACAATACCTCCGGCCCCCGCCCACCCGGCCCCGCCTCAAACTCCAGGCAAAACCTCCCCAACGTCTCATGCACACACACCAATCGCCGCGCGCCATCCAATGCGATCCGCGGTTTCAGCGTGCAACCCTCATGCGTGCATCCCCAGCTCCACGTGTTCCGAAACCACACGCTCGGCAGCAAGTGCAGCACCGCCCGCTCCGGCCCCCGATTCGCCACCGTGATGCGGATCAGCACGTCGTTCGGCGACGCCTTCGCATACTCCACCCCCACGTCAAAATACCGCCCCCCGTCAAACACCCCCGTGTCCACCAACTCAAACTCTGGCTCCAGCTTCGACCGCCGCCCGTTCTCCGCCACCAGTTGCGCATACGGAAACTCCCGCTGCGGATACTTGTACAACGCCTTCGCATACGAATGCGTCGGCGTCGAATCCAGGTAGAAATACTCTTCCTTCACATCCTCCCCGTGATTCCCCTCGTTGGCCGTCAACCCGAACAATCGCTCCTTCAGGATCGGGTCCCGGCCGTTCCACAACGCCAGTCCAAAACACAACCGGCACTCCCGGTCCGTGATCCCCAGCAACCCGTCCTCACCCCACCGATACGCCCGGCTTCGTGCATGATCGTGCGGAAAATAATCCCAGCACGTCCCATACGGCGAATAATCCTCCCGCACCGTCGCCCACTGCCGCTCCGCCAGATACGGACCCCACCGCTTCCAGTTCCGCTTCCGGGACGCATCCTCCGCCAACCGCCCCGCTTCCGTCATCGCTTCTGGCATCCGCTCGCAATTCGCTTGCACCGCGCGACCCTAACACCCGCCGCCCCGCGCACCAAGGCAATCTTCCCTGCCCGCTACTCGTACAGATCCTTCGCCGCCAGCACCTTTCCCTGCATCTCCTTCCGCACCGGTATCGCCCGCGCCAGGATGTTCTCGTCCGTCTGCCCCAAAAACGACTTCATCTCAATCCGCGCCGCCGCCACCACGTCCCCGTTCCGATCCCGCAACGGCAACGTCACGCTCACCAAATCCCGCTCCTTGTCCCGCCCGTAAAACGTCGCCCCCCGGTTGAACACCGCCTGCGTCACCGCGTCCGGCGTCCACCCCAGGTCATCCGCCTTCGAACTCGCAATCACCTTCAACGGCCCGTCCTTCTCCGGCTGCCCCGTCAACCGCAACCCCAGCAAATTCGGAAACTTCGTCATGATCTCCTTCACCAGCACCTGCGCCAGCGATTGATGCGGCGTGTACGTGATCTTCACCTCCGCGAAATGACTCACCGAATCCGACTTCGTCCACAATCCGATCTTGCCCAGGTAAAACGTCGGGTCCGACAACGCCGGAATCTCCGTCCCGTTCAGCCGGCACTTGATTTCCGTCCCCTTGCACTCCACTGACATGTCGTGCCACACCCCCGACGGAATTTCGACCGGCAATCCGATCGGATCCGACAGCTTCCCGTCCTGCACCTTGAACCACCGGAACGTGTTCCCCAACGAACTCGCCCGCACATAATAATAGTTTCGCTCGTCCTGATAGCGGAACACCACCCCCGCCATTCGCTCCTTTTCCCCCGCCACCGTCTTGAACCGCATTGTCAGCTTGAAATCCCGAAACACCTCCGGCTCGTAAATCAACATCGGATAATGCTTGTCCGTCCCATCCCGCGACACCTGCGCCAGCACCTCCGTCTTCTCCGGCTTCCGCGGCGTCACCTGCGGCAAGCCGCTCCGCGGCACAATCTCATCCGCCACAATCTTCCATTCCCCGGGCTTGCCCTCGCCACCCACCACGCTTCGAAACGACGACATCCAGTTCGTCCCCGCCATCAGCGGAAAATCCCATTCCAGCTCCGCCCCGCGCAACCGCGGAGCAAACCCCAGCAACACCAACACGCAAATGATTCGTAACATTTCCTCGACCCTAGCAAACCCACGGTCGCCGACAAGCCCACCGTCCTCCACCCCGGTAAGCACATCGGCAAAACCGCTTTCACGGACCGTCCGGGTATCCGACACCCAACACTGAAGGTTCAACGGAGAAAGCTGGAAATAGAGCGTTCCCCCCTTTGCCCCCATCCTTCACCCAAAAGCCCGCGCGCAATTCCTGCACACCAACCCACCCCACCGCCGTGCAACCGTTGCACACTTCCCGATGACAACCCCAAAATCCGCCGCAATTCACTCTTGGCACACGATATGCAACTGAAACCGAAACCTCGCTGGCCGTGCCGGCCGGGCCTCCGTTCAACAACCAACCGTCCCACCCCATGAAAAACCTCCGCCCCCTCCTCGCAGGTGTCGCCCTGGCCCTCGTTGCCACCGCGTCCCAACTCCCAGCCCAAAACACCCCGCCCGCCGGAGCGCCTCCGGGTGGTAACCGCACCCGCGGCAACTTCGACCCCGCCGAGTTCCGCACCCGCATGTTGGAACGCCTCCGCGAACAATTCGACGTCAAGGACGACGCCGAATGGAAACTCATCTCCGAACGCATGGAAAAAGTCTTCACCGCCCAGCGCGACGCCCGCTCCGGCGGCGGCTTCGGCTTCAGCGGCCGCTCCTCCCGCAGCGGCGACCGTCCTCCCGGCGAACGTCCTCCCGGCGACACCCCCAGCTTCTTCCGCGGCGAACCCAACCCTGACGCCGAAGCGCTTCAAAAAGCCCTCGAAGCCAAAGCCCCCGCTGCTGAAATCAAGACCAAGCTCGCCAAGTTCCGCGAATCCCGCAAAGAGCGCGAAGCCAAGCTCGAAAAAGCCCAGGAAGATCTCCGCCAGGTCCTCAGCGCCCGTCAGGAAGCCCAAGCCGTCATGATGGGACTCCTCAAATAGTCGGGCTTCTCTTCACCGCATGACTTCGGTCGCCACCGAATCCTCTCCACTGCGGGAGTTGCTGGCGCGGATGACCTCCGCCCGGCAACTCTCCACCGTGGACGCCGAAGCTTTCGCGGCCACCCGCTCCTCCGCACCCAACGCCGCGCTGCCCACCGAGGAGGAAATCCTCCGCTGGCTCGCCAAGGAATACGACGTCCCCTTCACCGCACTCGACGACGTCGAGCCTGACAAACAAGTCCTCTCCCTCTTCCCCGCGCGCCTGTTGCTGAAGGACGAACTCCTCCCGCTCCGCCGCGTCGGCGACACCATCGAAGTCGCCACCGCGCGCCTCTTCGCCACGCACGCGCTCGACTCGCTTAAGACCATCACCGGCCTGCGTCTCCGCCCCGTCCTCGCGCCCACCGAGGCCATCCAGCGCGAGATGAAAAAACGCCTCGGCGTCGGCGCGGACACCATCGACACCCTCGGCGAGGAAGCCCCGCTCCAGGTCGTCTCCGATGACAACGAGGAGAACACCGACCTCGACAGCGCCGCCGAAGACGCCTCGATCATCCGCTTCGTCAACCAGGTCCTCCGCGACGCCATCGAACTCCGCGCCTCCGACATTCACCTCGAACCCTTCGAGCACGAACTCCGCATCCGCTACCGCATCGACGGCGTGCTGCAGGACGTGCCCGTGCCCGCGCAAATCAAGCGCTTCCAGCCCGCCATCGTCTCGCGCGTAAAAATTCTCAGCCACCTCAACATCGCCGAGAAACGCCTCCCGCAAGACGGCCGCATCAAAATCCGCCTCGACGACGCCGAGGTGGACATCCGCGTCTCCGTCATCCCGATGCTCCACGGCGAGGCCGTCGTCATGCGGCTTCTCCGCCAGAACTCCACCCTCCGCGGCATGGCCGAACTCGGCTTCGATGGCCGCGAACTCAAATCCTTCCGCCGCGTCCTTGCGCTGCCCCACGGCATCATCCTCGTCACCGGCCCCACCGGCAGCGGCAAAACCTCGACGCTCTACACCGCCCTCAACGAGATCAACGACGACGTCCGCAAAATCATCACCATCGAAGACCCCATCGAGTACCAGCTCCGCGGCATCAATCAAATTCAGGTCTCCGAAAAATCCGGCCTCACCTTCGCCCGCGGCCTCCGCGCGATCCTCCGCCACGACCCCGACGTGCTGCTCATCGGTGAAATCCGCGACCAGGAAACCGCCCGCATCGCCGTCCAGGCCTCGCTCACCGGCCACCTCGTTTTCTCCACGCTCCACACCAACGACGCTCCCGGCGCGCTCACCCGCCTCGTCGATATGGGCGTCGAACCTTATCTCGTCGCCTCCTCGCTCGAAGCCGTCCTCGCCCAGCGCCTCGTCCGCGTCCTCTGCACCCACTGCCGCCAGGTCGATCCCTCGCCCACGACCGCCGCGCTCAAAGCCCAGCTCAACTTCCCCGCCGACACGCAAATCTTCCGCGCCGTCGGCTGCCGCGAATGCCGCAACACCGGCTACCATGGCCGCCGCGGCATCTTCGAGTGGATGGATTCCAACAACGAAATCCGCCAGCTCATCCTGAAGAATTCCTCCTCCGACAAAATCCGCGACGCCGCCCGCCGCGCCGGCATGAGAACGCTTTCCGAAGACGGCTGGCGCCTCGTCCGCGAAGGCATCACCACGCCCGAGGAAGTGCTGCGCGTCACCAAAGACCAATCCCTCGGCGACAGCGCCCCCGACACCGCCGCCGAAATCGTCGCCACGCAGGAGCGCGCCTAAATGGAAACGGGAATGAAACCACAGAGATACGATGAACACAGAGGAAGACGAAGGGATGTGTCCGCGCGCGAAAGCCGTCCACCAATGACCCAGCGCCAAACGCGCCGCCGCCGCCTCGTCCCTTCCCATTCCCCTGCCCCAAATTCCCCTGCCCAACTCGGCC